>JAAEZW010000342.1 GCA_018222665.1 Paracoccaceae bacterium | reverse complement strand
GCCACAGCTTTATCTATCCCGACACGTTCATCCAAGGCATCGTTCAAGTGTATCGATTTTATTGCAACCGTTGTCTGAATAAAAAAATAACCCATCCAACGCACAGGCATTTTACGGATTGCATAAATTTCTTAACATGCGCCCAGGCAATGTGCCTGAACATTTGTTTCCCTCTGTAGTCTATGTGTTTTCGCGCCACAGCTTTATCTATCCCGACACGTTCATCCAAGGCATCGTTCAAGTGTATCGCAAGGACGGTATGACATATATCACAGGGCTTGAACCGATGTCCGAAATGCGCAAACAATCGCTGCTGATTGACAAATACGCCCGTGAATTTCGCGGCATGATTTTGGCAATGGATATGGGGCTTGGCATGTTTAATCGGGCAGGCGGTTTATGACAGGATCCTTTAATTTCATCGCCCCTGTACCCTCGTTTGAAAACAACAATTGGCAAGGGTATGCGGTGCGCACAACGCGGGAATTCACCACCACATCGCGTGCCTCGCGCATGGTGTATCAATATTTGGGTCAGTTTTCGGATCAGTTGCTAGCGACAGCACGCAAATCTGTACTGTTTAGCTTGGATGAATTGCCCAGTTATCACAGGGCGTTGGTGTTGCTGGACCGTTCGTTTAAATAAACCGCCTTTGATGTCGGAATTAGAAAAGGACAGTCGCGGATAAGCCTGTGGGCCAAAACGTGCTATTATATCCATAGTTCCAAGACTATCGGAGGATACCATGGCACATCTAACGGACCTATCCCGCGTGAAAGAACCCCTTAGCAGGGCAAATGGGTTGCCCAATGCGCACTACATTGACCCTGCTGTTTTTGCAGAGGAACGTGACGCATTGCTGTTTGGTCAATGGGCTGGATTGGCTGTTGCCGCCGACGTGCCAGAGGCTGGAGACGCCAAACCAATCACCTTTATGGGCATGCCGTTATTATTGCTGCGCGATCGCAATGATCAGGTGCGCGTGTTCCAAAACACATGCCGTCACCGTGGGATGATTTTGGTGGAAGAACCCCGCAAGATCGAGGGCGCCATCCGCTGCCCCTATCACAGCTGGTGCTATTCAACCGAAGGCAAATTGGTCTCCACCCCCCATGTTGGTGGACCGGGTCAAAACACGCATCCTGATGTGGATCGTTCAACCCTTGGTCTTACCGAAATTCGCAGCCACATTTGGCGCGATGTTGTGTGGGTAAATGTCGATGGACAGGCCCCCGAATTTGAGGTGGCTATGAACCCCGTAATGGAGCGTTGGGCCGAATTTGAACGCCCCCTGTATCACGGCGGCGCAGACAGCAAATTTGTTCTGTCCGTGAAATCCAACTGGAAACTGGCCGTTGAAAATTATTGCGAAAGCTATCACCTGCCATGGGTTCATCCGAGTTTGAACAGCTATTCGCGCCTTGAGGACCATTACAACATCGAAGAATACGGCGCCTATTCGGGTCAGGGCACATTGGTTTATCGCCAACTCGAAGGCGCCAATGGTGCGAAATTCGCGGATTTTGAGGGGTTGGATGCAAAATGGGATACGGCGGCAGAGTACCTATCGGTCTATCCAAACGTGTTGTTGGGGATGCACCGCGATCATGCCTTTGCCATCGTATTGGTTCCCAAAGGCCCAGAGGAAACCGAAGAAAACATTCACCTGTATTACGCCACCCCTGAAACAGATGCAGCTCTGCGTGCCAAAAATACCGAACAGTGGAAGGTCGTCTTTGAGGAGGATATTTTTGTGGTCGAGGGCATGCAGCGCGGTCGCCATGGCGTAAATTTTGACGGTGGGCGGTTCTCGCCTGCGATGGATGGCCCAACGCATTGTTTTCACGACTGGGTCGCGGGCAAGGTGAACGAACGCCGCGCAATGGCCAACGCGGCGGAATGATACCCGCAGATCAGGATCTATTAAACGCGCATGCAGCGGGTGACACCGCCCGCCTTTGCGTTTTGTATCATCAGGCAGCATTGGCAAGCGATGATATTGATGCCGCCTGTTTTTACGCCACACATGCCTATGTGTTTGCGCTGGAATGCGATCATCCTTCGCGTTCCAAAATTTATGCATTTTTGGTTAAACACGGGCGCGAAGAATAGCTGCGTCAGCATAGGGCGTGATCTCACCCTCTCGAATTGACACCGCCTGAAAATAGGCGCATCAGGGTGAGGATGAAATTACCTGCATCTGTCATATTCTCCACAACGATCCTACTCTTTGGCCTGATTGCGGGTTTGGGTGCGGCCACCTATACGCCCCTGCCCTTGCCATGGATGTTGGGGCCGCTATTGATAACGGCGGTTTTTGTAATGGTGCGCCCCACGGCCATTCCATCGGGATATCAGTTTCCCAAACGCTTTCGCCTGATCTTTATTGCCATCATTGGTTTGATGATCGGGACGCAAGTCACATGGGACATCATTCGCAATCTGCCCAGCTATTGGCCCAGTTTGATTTCCATTGTTCTGTTCATTCTGGCGGCACATGCGTTCAATATGACTGTGTTTCAACGCCTTGGCGGATATGATCGGGCAACGGCCTTTTATTGTTCTGCCCCCGGTGGTTTGATGGAAAGCATCGCCTTGGGAGAAGAGGCAGGCTGCGATGTGCGCCTGCTGACGATGCAGCAATTTATAAGGATCATCCTAACGC
>JAAEZW010000341.1 GCA_018222665.1 Paracoccaceae bacterium | reverse complement strand
GTCCACATGGTGGGTTGAATGGTTGGAGAGCATTTTAATGCGGTCACCCTTTTTTAAAACGCCGTCCATCACACGCACCAAAACCACAACACCCAAATAGGCGTCATACCAACTGTCCACCAACATCGCCTTCAGCGGCGCATCCCGTTTCCCTGTTGGGGCGGGCAGGCGTTTAACAATCGCCTCTAGCGTTTCTTTGATCCCAATGCCCGTTTTCGCCGACACCATCAGCGCATCTGATGCATCAATACCAATCACATCTTCGATCTGTTCGGCAACGCGATCACAATCTGCGGCGGGCAGGTCAATTTTGTTCAAAACGGGCACAATTTCATGATCCGCATCAATCGCCTGATAGACGTTTGCCAAGGTCTGCGCCTCAACCCCTTGGGTGCTGTCCACCACCAAAAGCGAACCTTCCACAGCGCGCATTGACCGTGACACCTCATAGGCGAAATCGACGTGGCCAGGTGTGTCGATCAGGTTCAGAACATAGGATTCACCGTCATCTGCGACGTAATCAATCCGCACGGTGTTTGCCTTGATCGTGATGCCTCGTTCGCGTTCGATGTCCATGCTGTCCAGCAGCTGTTCCTTCATATCGCGATCGGCAACTGTATTTGTGGATTGGATCAAACGATCGGCCAGGGTGGATTTCCCGTGATCGATGTGGGCAACAATAGAAAAGTTACGGATTTTGCTAAGCTCTGTCATAGAGCAGCATATGATTTGAATTTGTGAAATCGTCAAGCTTTGATCGTGAAAACGACCTTAGCTTTCTGGGAAAGTTTTCGGGATGTCGTTTACGAAAAATATGCGCCAGACAGCCGCGCTTTTGATGGATCGTAAATTTGTGTTATTCTGAGAATAAAGGGCAAGCAAATATGCCCGTTAAATTGAGGCACATTATGAAACACACTCTGGCTGGCGCATGCGCTGCGCTGTTTATTTTTTTGGACAAACTGTCTTTGCGGGCTCTGTTCAAGAGGCGTGTTTTAGTGCGGGATCAAGCAAGTCAAATTACCGCGTCTGTCGCTGTATCCAAAGTGCGACGGATGCAACACTCAGCGTCAAGGACCAATCATTGGCTGCAGGAATCATTCGTAATCCCGACAATGTCACCGAAATAAAATCCTCAAAACGACGCAACCACGCACGTTTCATGGAGCGGTATTCGCTATTTGGCGAATTGGCGCGGGCCTTTGTTCCTAGAGTAAAAGGCGCACGGCGCGGTTAAAGGTCAGTCGCAAAATAATGGCGCACGGCCGCTTCGAATTCGCGCGGCTTTTCCGCGTGAAGCCAGTGTCCCGCACCCTTTAATTTGGCAAAACGCGCGTTTGGAAAAAACTGTTTCGCACGCGCTTTGCCGTCTTCTTTAACATAGGGGCTTTCACTGCCGCTCAGGAATAGGACAGGGCCATCAAATGATCCCTGAATATCGGGGAAGCCAAGAATGTGATGCATGTCGCGCTCCAAAACATCCAAATTCAATTTCCACCGTTTTCCAGCCACGTCCAATGATTGGGTGAAAAAGGATTGCAGCGTTGTGTCATCCACCCTTTCGGCCAGTTGCTCAACCGCGTCTGATCGTTTGTGAACCCGTGTTAAATCAACCGCTTGCATCGCCTGAATATATTGGGATTGATCGTGCCCATAGGCGATGGGCGCGATATCGGCCACCAAAAGGCGATTGACCAAATCAGGGCGCATTAGCGCCACGACCATCGCGGCCTTGCCCCCCATGGAATGGCCAACCACGTTCAACGGGCGCCCGATATGCTGCGCAACCGTGATCAGATCATTGGCCATGTCAATGTAGGAATGTGTGTCAAACCATGGGCTGTCGCCATGATTGCGTTGGTCCACGGCGATCACATGGTGCTGATCGGACAGCCGCTTTGCAATGACCCCCCAGTTGCGCGCAGAGCCATAAAGCCCGTGTAAAATCAAAAGGGGTGGGTTTGCCCGTTCCTGTCCGTGTTCGATCATATTCAGCATACCTGCGCCTTAGCCTGAAACGCGGGATATGACCAGAAAAATGGGGCCCATAGGCCCCAGATTTTGTTCATTTTTGGATTGCACGATCATAATCCAAGCGTTTGGCGTATTCCATGGCCAAGAGTTCTTGCAACAATTGCGCCTCTTGATTGCCACCTGTTGGCGTATCGCCATCCCCTGCGCTAAAGATATAGGTGGGTACACTGCGTTTTTCCATGCATTCACGCGTCCAAACAGATAGGTGTTGTACCCTTTATCCGATACCATTTTTTCCTGCCCCATGATGGTGCGGACATGGTGTTTGAACCCAGGTTCAGCGTAAAAGAAAATGCCGTTAAACGTTGAAACAGCAAAGGCACCCGCCAACAAAAGATATCTAATTGATGAAAACGATTTGAACCGTTCGTTGAGTTCTGGAAATGCCAGCTGTGTGGCAAACAAAACCAACACACCAATTACTGCGCTAATCATTCCTAGCATATAATACTCCCTCTATATGTATTTTTAAAAAGTGTAATTTTACGCATTACTAACTAAATATAATGGTGAATATATGGTTATGATTGTTTGGTTTACAAGGATTTCGCCACGCGCGAGCAATTCGACATTAACGTAATTTTCAATTTTTCAGGGTTTTGTTGGGGTTGCTCTATTGACGTTCAAAAATCT
>JAAEZW010000340.1 GCA_018222665.1 Paracoccaceae bacterium | reverse complement strand
GCTAAAGGCCATCGATGAGGACAGTTTCGTTTTTTATACCAATTACAACAGTCGAAAGTCGCAAGAGATCAACCAGGCGGGCAAAGCCGCCTTTGTTTGGCATTCAAAGGCGCTTCATCGTCAGATACGCGTGCGAGGCGTCGTTGAAAAAGAGGATGGAGCGCAGGCGGACGCATATTATAACTCACGTTCATTAAAGAGCCGATTGGGCGCAATCGCATCGCAACAATCCCAACCACTTGCGTCACGCGCGACTCTGGTTGCAGAGGTTGCAAAAGTCACCGCAAAAAACGGATTAAACCCAAAACGACCCGACTATTGGGGAGGCTGGCGCATTCATCCGTTGGAAATGGAATTCTGGGCAGACGGTGAATTTCGGCTTCACGACAGATTTCGCTGGTCGCGCATAGGTTGTAACGAGGATTGGGATATTCAGCGCCTTTACCCCTAAGATATTGTTATAGTTTATATAATTTCACGCTACATGAAATTAGCACACAAAATGTTAACTAAAAAAATATCTATTGCACTCCTTTAGAATAGTATTTCATGACTATAGTCAGGGGATGACAACACGCGGTGGTAACGTGATACAGGAAACAGAACGCAGGCTGTGCGGGGTCGTGAAGTGGTTCGATCCAAGCAAAGGCTTTGGTTTTATCGTAGCAGATGTAACCCAAGATGACATTTTGCTTCATGCAAATGTTCTTCGAAATTTCGGGCAAAGTTCGGTGGCAGATAATGCACGGATCGAATTTATTGCCCAAGGTACAACCAAGGGTGTGCAAGCAACAGTTGTGTTGTCCATTGCGCCACCTGAAACAACATCAGCGTCACTGGCCGATTTTGAAAACGTAGATGACGCAGAAGTGGCGCAACTGCCACTTGAGGCGGCGCGCGTAAAATGGTTTGATAAGGCCAAGGGAATTGGATTTGCCAATATTTGGGGAAGTTCAGAGGACGTGTTTGTGCATGTCGAAATCTTACGGCGCTCGGGCCTTGCGGATTTACAAGCTGGCGAGGCGGTGGCAATCCGTGTGATTTCAGGCAAGCGCGGTAAAATGGCGGCTGAGGTGTGCTCTTGGGAAAGTGTTTCGCGCGATTAGGATGTGTTTTCATTTGGCTGTTGGCGTCAATGACGGGCAATGCAACAGCCAAATGCACAGATTCGATTGTCGAAATTAAATCCGCACATGCGCATATCAGATTAAATGTCGAAGTTGCCGATTCCGCTGAAGAACGCGCCATCGGTCTAATGCATCGCGACAGCATGCCCTACAACAGTGGGATGTGGTTTATCTATGAAACGCCGCGCACCGTCGCATTTTGGATGCGCAATACGCTGATCCCGCTTGATATGATTTTTGTCAATCAACATGGTGAAGTGCAAAAAATCCACATTAATGCCCGCCCATTGGACGAAACGCCAATCCCAGGCGGGGATAACATTCAATTTGTTCTTGAAGTGAATGCAGGACTATCCGAGCGCTATGGATTGGGGGCAGGTGACTTTATTCGTCATCCATCCATAAAACAGGATCCCGTTTGGCCGTGCCAAAAATAATTTCAAAAAAACATCATATTGCTCTTTTCAAAGGCGCGGTCATTCGCTAGATACCGCGTCAGTCGGGGCGTAGCGCAGCCTGGTAGCGCACCTGTTTTGGGTACAGGGGGTCGCAAGTTCGAATCTTGCCGTCCCGACCATCTTCAAAAAGTCACTGAATTGGAATCGCTGAATTGCCGCTGTGGGATTTATCACATCTGGTTCACCAATTATTTTGAGAATTGTTTAACACCGCGCCAACCCACAACATTTAGTATGAAATTTTTTTTGACCCCCAAATTGCAGGGTCACGTTCATGCATGAATCACTTAGCCAAGGGGGGTGCGTTCAAGTTCTGCATCGCTTCATCCGCTTAAGTGCCTTAAAAACAAGGTTTTCTGAAAATCGTAAATAAAAGTTAATAATTTGGACCGCTGTGGCGCACCAGAATACCCCGCCTACTCAAAAGGATGGTCAACCGATAAAACCGCATTTTGGCGAAAAAAAAGTCATTGACGATCACGGTCTTTCTACGTCACTTTGTGTGGGCCGATGGGGCGAAACACTAAATGTAGTATCATTCACAACGAGTGAACCACAGCACATGTGGGGACACGCGATCCGCGTGACACTTATTTTTTGTGCCACCTCACGAGAAAAAAATAAACACAGTTTACGGATTTAGGCGGTACAATGAAAATTGAACGTAAGTTTACCAAGGCAGGGCAGGACGCATACGCAGACATCGAATTTGTCACGACGTCCTCAGAGATACGAAACCCAGATGGAACAGTCGTTTTCCACCTAGAGAATGTAGAAGTTCCAAAATTATGGTCACAGGTTGCAAGTGACGTGATCGCGCAAAAATATTTCCGCAAGGCTGGCGTGCCCGTTGCGTTGAAAACCGTGCGCGAAAAAGACGTCCCAGAATTTTTGTGGCGCTCTGTCGCAGAAAAGGCTGATACAGAAAAGACAGGCGAAACATCTGCAAAACAAGTGTTCAATCGTCTTGCGGGCGCTTGGGCCTATTGGGGTTGGAAAGGTGGCTATTTCACCACCGAAGAAGACGCGAGCGCCTATTACGATGAAATGCGTTATATGTTGGCCAACCAGATGGCGGCACCAAAC
>JAAEZW010000339.1 GCA_018222665.1 Paracoccaceae bacterium | reverse complement strand
TTGTTGCCGCAGGACGTGGCACCCGCGCGGGCAGCGCCCTACCGAAACAGTGGCGCCCTCTGTTGGGGCGGCGCGTGATTGATTGGACATTGGACGCCTTTCGTCATCACCCAAACATCGACAAAATCTGTGTTGTTTTGCACCCTGATGATATCGAAACCGCCGATTTGAACGATGTCCTCCTGGCCACAGGGGGCGCCACGCGCGAAGCATCCGTCAAAAATGGGTTGGATGCGCTGGCATCTGATGCGCCTGATCATGTTCTTATCCACGACGCCGCACGCGCCACAATCAGTAATGCGGTGATTTCTCGTGTCATTCGCGCGCTCGCCGCCCATGATGCGGCGGCGCCTGCCTTACCTGTCACGGACGCGCTGTGGACGGGCGAAAACGGATTGGTCACAGGAACGCGTGATCGCACCGGATTATTCCGCGCGCAAACACCACAAGGGTTTGCATTTAACAAAATCCTTAGCGCGCATCAGGCCAACAGCGCACCCGCCGCAGATGATGTTGAAATCGCGCGTCGCGCAGGGATGGATGTGGCCATCACGCAGGGTTGTGAAGGCAACCTTAAGGTCACCTATCCAGAGGATTTCGCCCGCGCGGAAGCAATATTAAGGAGTAGACAGTAATGGATGTTCGATTGGGAAATGGATATGACGTCCACGCGTTTGAGGCGGGCGATCATGTCATTTTATGCGGTGTGCGCATCCCCCATCACGCGGCACTTAAGGGGCATTCCGATGCGGATGTTGGCATGCATGCTGTCACGGATGCCATTTATGGCGCACTGGCCCAAGGCGACATTGGCCGTTACTTCCCCCCCAGTGATCCACAATGGAAAGGTGCAGCAAGCGATATTTTCCTGCGCCATGCAGGGGAATTGGCACGTGAGATGGGATACGAAATCTCAAACATTGATTGCACATTGATTTGCGAACGCCCCAAAATTGGCCCGCATGCAGAGGTCATGCAAAACACATTGGCAGACATTTTGAACATTGGCGTCAGCCGCGTTTCGGTAAAGGCAACCACAAGCGAACAATTGGGCTTTACAGGACGCGAAGAGGGCATCGCATCCATCGCAACAGCGGCATTGATCAAACCATGATAAAACTGATTACAACAACATTTGGCATCGGGTACCTGCGCCCTGCCTCGGGTACATGGGGATCTTTGGCCGCCCTGCCACTGGCATGGGGTGTTCATGAACTTTTTGGTCTGACTGGGTTTATTGTGGCCTCAGGTCTCGTCTTTTTTCTCGGCTGGTGGGCCACGGCCCAACACACCAGCGGCAGCGATGATCACGATCCATCCGAAATTGTAGTGGATGAGGTGATTGGCCAGTGGATCGCTCTGCTCCCTGTCTTCATCGGTGCGGCGCAAATGGGGGCGGACACCTTGGCGCTTTGGCCGGGTTGGGTCACCGCCTTTATCGGGTTTCGCCTGTTTGACATCACGAAACTTGGCCCCATCGGATGGGCCGACCGCCGCGGCGATGCATTGGGCGTGATGTTGGATGACGTGATTGCAGGTGCCTTTGCCGCCCTATTGGTCATGATACTGGCAGCACTTTCACATGGAGTTTTGATGTGAGCGGCGCGAAGGATCTTGTGGAACGCGCCAGCGCCACGGGCATCGTAATTGCCACTGCAGAAAGCTGTACGGGCGGGATGATTTCGGCCGCAATCACGGATGTTACAGGCAGTTCACGCGTGTTGGACCGTGGGTTTGTAACCTATTCCAACGCGGCAAAAATGGACATGTTGGGCGTTTTCGCCGAAACGCTGGAGACCCACGGCGCAGTGTCTGAACAGGTGGCTGCCGAAATGGCAGCAGGTGCGCTAAAACATTCGAACGCGACACTAACCGTTTCCGTCACAGGCATCGCGGGACCTGGTGGATCAGATTTTAAACCCGAAGGGCGCGTGTGTTTTGGCATTGCAACCCAGAACAGCGTTGAAACCCAACAAATCGACTTTGGCCCCTTAGGGCGTGCGGGCGTGCGTAGCGCAACGGTAACACATGCATTAGAATTATTAATGCAAAAGCTATCAATCTGACCTATTGCTTAATTTTTAGCACCTCTACATTTCAAACTGCCTAAATTTTAATCATATCAAAAATTTTGCACATTTCGTCCGCCCAAAAAACAGGCCATGCTTTGCAAATTGCACAAAATGCGATTTCTGGGCGCAAATCTTTAGGAGGATAAAATGAACGGAGCTGATACAGCATGGATCATTGTCGCAACGGCATTGGTTCTGTTTATGACACTGCCTGGCCTTGCGCTTTTCTACGGTGGTCTGGTGCGCGCACGCAACGTGCTGAGCGTTTTTATGCAGGTGTATGCCATCGCCTGTTTGATGAGCGTTCTTTGGCTCGTTGCGGGCTACTCAATCGCATTTGGATCAGGAACATCAGGGTATTGGGGCGGATTGGATAAAATGTTCCTGCTGGGCGTGGATGCGGATGTGCTATCTGGGACCCTGCCCGAGGTTTTGTTCTTTGCCTTCCAAATGACATTTGCGGTGATCACCCCCGCGCTGATCGTGGGTGCCTACGTTGAACGTATCAATTTCTCTTTTGTTTTGATTTTCTCAGGGCTTTGGATGCTGCTGTGTTACGCACCTGTGGTCCACTGGATCTGGGGTGGCGGCATGATGTCC
>JAAEZW010000338.1 GCA_018222665.1 Paracoccaceae bacterium | reverse complement strand
GGACACACCCCAAGAGGGCACAGTTGTCAAAGGCAAAGTTATCGCAATCGAAGCGGGACAAGCCATCATCGACGTCGGCTATAAAATGGAAGGCCGCGTTGAACTAAAAGAATTCGCAAACCCAGGTGAAGCCCCGGAAGTTGCCGTTGGCGACGAAGTTGAGGTTTATTTGCGCGCCGCTGAAAACGCCAAAGGCGAAGCAGTTGTGTCACGCGAAATGGCCCGCCGCGAAGAGGCATGGGACCGTCTGGAAAAAGCACACGCAAGCGAAGAGCGCGTCGATGGCGCAATCTTTGGCCGCGTCAAAGGTGGCTTTACTGTTGATTTGGGCGGCGCGGTTGCGTTCTTGCCTGGGTCACAAGTTGACGTACGCCCTGTGCGTGACGCAGGCCCATTGATGAACATCAAACAGCCGTTCCAGATTTTGAAAATGGACCGTCGTCGTGGCAACATTGTTGTATCACGTCGCGCGATCCTTGAAGAGTCACGTGCAGAACAGCGCGCAGAAGTCATCGGCAACCTAGCCGAAGGCCAAGACGTAGAAGGTGTTGTGAAAAACATCACTGAATACGGTGCATTCGTTGATCTAGGCGGTGTTGACGGCCTATTGCACGTCACAGACATGGCATGGCGCCGTGTGAACCACCCATCTGAGATCCTGACAATTGGTGAAGCCATCAAAGTTCAGGTCATCAAGATCAACAAAGAAACACACCGCATTTCATTGGGTATGAAGCAGTTGCAAGAAGACCCATGGGAAATCGTTGCGGCGAAATACCCACTAGAGTCTGTTCACAAAGGCATCGTGACAAACATCACGGATTACGGTGCATTTGTTGAACTAGAAGCGGGCGTTGAAGGTTTGGTTCACGTGTCAGAAATGTCATGGACCAAGAAAAACGTACACCCAGGCAAAATCGTTTCAACATCCCAAGAAGTTGAAGTCATGGTTTTGGAAATCGATGGTGTCAAGCGTCGCGTTTCATTGGGCCTAAAACAGTGTCAGCGCAACCCATGGGAAGTCTTTGCTGAAACCAACCCAGAAGGCAGCCAAGTTGAAGGTGAAGTGAAAAACATCACTGAATTCGGCCTATTCATTGGTTTGGACGGCGAAATCGACGGCATGGTTCACCTCTCAGACATCTCTTGGGATGAGCGCGGTGAAGATGCGATCCAAAACTTCCGCAAAGGCGACATGGTTCAGGCCGTTGTTTCCGAAGTGGACGTTGAAAAAGAACGCATCAGCCTATCCATCAAAGCATTGGGCGGTGACAAATTCGCAGAGGCGACAGGCGGCGTGAAGCGCGGTTCTGTGATCACTGTTCAAGTCACTGCAATCGAAGATGGCGGCATTGAGGTTGAATACGAAGGCATGAAAACATTCATCCGTCGTTCTGACCTATCCCGCGATCGCGCAGAGCAGCGTCCAGAGCGTTTCGCAGCCGGTGATAAAATCGACGTACGTGTGACAAACATCGATTCAAAAACACGCAAATTGGGTGTGTCGATCAAAGCACGCGAAATCGCAGAAGAAAAAGAAGCAGTCGAACAGTATGGTTCATCAGATTCTGGTGCATCATTGGGCGACATCTTGGGCGCGGCGCTAAAAGGCGACGAATAAACCCAAGCGATAGCTTTTGCATCAATACCCTCTGCCTTGGCAGGGGGTATTTTTTGTTTTAGGGGGCATGCGATGGTGGATCGCCCCGGGGCAAAGTATGATCACTATTCTTTGATCCATGCAGGTGATTTGGGTGTTGGTCTGCCTACCTCGTGATTCGTAAATAGGCCGTGACGCGGGGGGTAAAAATCTTTGCACCTGCAGAAAACATTGCTTTCAAAGGATGTTTTTCCGATACACTCTGGGCGAAGTCGGCGAAAAATTGAGAATATAGCGGTAAATTTTCACAAAGTGTTTCTCAGCTCTCTCATTATTCCTATAGTGGGTGTGCAACAATTGGGAGGGTAACGTCGCCATGATCCGTTCGGAATTGGTCCAGATAATCGCAGATGAAAATCCACACTTGTTTCAGCGCGACGTTGAACGCATCGTTAACACCGTTTTCGATGAAATCACCAATGCACTTGCTAAAGGCGAACGGGTTGAGTTGCGCGGATTTGGTGCCTTTTCTGTGAAAAGGCGGGACGCCCGCATGGGGCGTAATCCACGCACAGGTGAGTCCGTTCCTGTTGAGGCCAAGGCAGTGCCGTTTTTCAAAACGGGTAAATTACTGCGGGATCGTTTGAACGGGAAAGAATCGTAATGCGGTATTTGCGCTATGCCTTTTTGGCGAGCCTTACGTTTGTTTTGGTTTTGTTGGCTGTCGCAAATCGCGAAATGACGACCCTGTCGTTGTTGCCTGCGGAATTGAACGACATTGCGCCTTTTGCGTTTTCAATCAACCTACCTGTGTTTTCTGTTTTCTTTTTGGGTATCTTTTTTGGCGTTGGTGTTGGGTTCGCGTGGGAATGGCTGCGTGAATATAAATTACGTGCCGAAGCCTCACGCAATGGCCGTGCCCTGCGCAAGGCCGAGCGCGAGCTTGCCAAGTTAAAGGGTGAAAAGTACAAGGACCAAGATGACGTCCTTGCCCTGATTGAAGACACCGCATAACCCAAATGACAAACCCTGTATCTGTGAAAATTTGTGGCCTGGCCACTGTAGACGATGTGCGCGCC
>JAAEZW010000337.1 GCA_018222665.1 Paracoccaceae bacterium | reverse complement strand
CCAGACTTGGTGCCCCACATGATCCCTGCAACCAACGCAACGAACCCTGCAACAGACCAGACCATCACCCAAATAAAGCTTAGCGATACACCAACTGACAGCGCGGCTTGGTGATCGTCAGCCACCGCGCGCATGGCGCGGCCTTGCTTGGTATATTGTGAAAACGCAACCAAAACGCCAACCAATAAGGCCGCGATTATTGTGGCAACGATATCTAGATTGTCGATAAAGAAGCCATAATCAAAGATGTTAAACGTAGTTTCGTCGATCCACAGGTTGATACCCTGCGGCAATCCAACGTCCAACTTTTTGATCTCGGCTCCCCACATAAGGTCGCCAAAACCTTCCATAAAATAGGCAAGGCCAATGGTCGCCATAAACAGAATGATCGGCTCTTGGTTTACAAGGTGACGGAAAATCACCACCTGCACCAACCACGCCAGCGCAACCATGACAGCCATTGTCAGCAGAATGCCCAGCACTGCTGGCAAATGCCAACCAAAGTGATGTACTTGCGTACCAAGGATTGCGTTGATTAGGTGGCTAAATGGAACCTGTCCCTCCATGATGCCAACCAATGTCATCGCCGAGAACAGGGCCATCACACCTTGGGCATAGTTAAAGATACCAGATGCCTTGTAGATCAAGACAAATCCGAGCGCGACCAAGGCATAAAGAACCCCTGCCATAAGCCCGTTTAAGAAAACTTCCATCGCAAAGACGAGTTGTTCAGGCATTTGCACGCTCCTCTTTCAGCACCGACACGATACCGACGTGATACCGACGTAAAACAGATTGATATTTATTAGTCATGTGAGACCCCCAAATAGGCGTCGATCACCTCTTGGTTATTGCGCACCTCATCTGGTGTGCCATCGCCAATTTTGCGGCCATAATCCATCACCACAACACGATCAGACAGATCCATAACAACCCCCATATCGTGTTCAATCAATGCGATTGTGGTGCCAAATTCGTCATTCACATCCAGAATAAAGCGGCTCATGTCCTCTTTTTCTTCAACGTTCATCCCCGCCATCGGTTCGTCCAAAAGAAGCAATTTTGGCTCAGACGCCAACGCACGCGCCAATTCGACACGTTTCTTCAAACCATAAGGAAGCCGCGCAACGGGTGTTTTACGGATGTGCTGAATCTCAAGAAAATCAATGACTTTCTCACAGATTTCACGGTTTTCAACCTCTTCCTTTTCGGCCTTACCGCGCCATAATGCTTGGGATAGAATGCCCGCTGTCATTTGGGTCAAGCGTCCAGTCATGACGTTATCCAGAACGCTCATCCCTTCAAACAGGGCGATGTTTTGGAATGTTCGTGCAATCCCCTGACGGGCAACCTCATAGGGGCGCATGGGTGCGCGTTTTTGACCACGGAAATAAACTTCGCCCTCTTGGGGAACATAAAACCCCGAGATGACGTTCAGCATAGATGATTTACCCGCACCATTTGGTCCGATGATCGCGCGAATTTCACCTTCACGAATATCAAAGCTGATATCCTTAATCGCCGTAACCCCCCCAAAACGCAGGGTAATATTACGCATATCCATGACCGTGCCGCCGATCTGACGACCGTCTGCTGTCACGTATCCTTGTTCTTGATCTAGCATCAATTCACCCCTTATTCTGCCGCAATTTTTTGGGCAGGTGCGACTGTCGTTGCATCGCACAGTGTCAATGTGGCGCTGATGGCGCCCTTGCGACCATCTTCATAGGTCACTTCGGTTTCGGTGAAGATTTCGTCCTTGCCGTCATAAAGAGCGTTGACCAAATCTTCGAATTTTTCGCCGATCACTTTACGGCGCACCTTGCGTGTCCGGGTCAGTTCGCCGTCATCCGCATCCAATTCTTTGTGCAAGACAAGGAAGCGATGAATTTGGCATCCTGACAGCATGTCATCCTGCGCAACCGAACGGTTGACCTCTTCAACATGTCCTCTGATCGCACCCAATACCTGTGGGTGTCCTGCCAATTCCTGATAGCTGGAATAGGCGATGTTGTTACGCTCGGCCCAGTTGCCCACAGCCGACATATCAATGTTGATAAAGGCCATGCATTTTTCGCGACCTGCGCCAAACACAACAGCCTCAAGGATATTGGGATAAAACTTGAGCTTATTCTCAACATACTTTGGCGCGAACATGCTGCCATCCGCCATTTTGCCAACATCCTTGGCGCGGTCGATGATGCGCAAATGCCCCGTGTCAGGTTCAAAGAAGCCCGCATCCCCTGTTGCCACCCATCCCTCTGGGTCTTTGGTGTCTGCGGTGCTTTCTGGGTTTTTGTAATATTCCACGAAGGTTCCTGGTGAGCGATACAGAACTTCACCATTGTCATCAATGCGCACCTCAACACCTGGAGAGGGGATGCCGACAGTGTCACTGCGCACTTCACCATCAGGTTGTTGCGTGATGAAAACAGAGGCTTCTGTCTGACCATATAGCTGTTTTAGGTTGATCCCTAAAGAACGATAAAAATCAAAAATTTCGGGGCCGATCGCCTCACCCGCGGTGTAACCGATGCGAACGTTTGAAAAACCCAGCGTGTTTTTCAACGGTCCATAGACCATGAATTCACCCAAGGAATATTTCAGGCGATCCATTAGGCCCACGGATTTGCCATCCAAAATCGCGGGCCCAACCTTTTTCGCATGCGCCATAAAGGTATCGAAC
>JAAEZW010000336.1 GCA_018222665.1 Paracoccaceae bacterium | reverse complement strand
ACCACCCCAACCGCATGACATGTCAACTGAACCCTGTGCCAGTGCTGCTGCACCTTCTGCAGGCGCCATGTCCACAACCTCTAGGCTGCCAACGTCAACACCAAAGTGGCTCATCTGCTTCAGGAAGCCGTAGTGTGCCGCTGTACCTAGTGGAACGGCAACTTTTTTACCGGCCAATTCGCCTGCACTGTTTTTGTCAATTTCTAGACCCGATGAAACAACACAGTTGTCATTGTCTGAGTATGATACTGCAACGTCTAGGATTTGAAGATCCTGACCCGCTGAGGCAGCAACAACGAAAGGTGGAACACCTTGGCTGACCGAAATGTGAACATCGCCTGAGGCCATCGCCGCACTCATCGCAGTCCCTGTGTCAAAGCTTACCCAGTTTACTTTCACACCCATTTCTTCGTCGTATGTGCCCATTTGCTTGGCGTATTCAAATGGCATTGGCCATTCCAAGAAGTAACCTACAGTGATTTCACCGTGGCCACCCGCCATTGCGGCTTGTGCACTTGCAACCAAGGCAACTGCTGCGCTTGTTTTAAGTAGTGATTTCGTGAATTTCATCATCAATCTCCCTGTTTTCGACGCGCGATGCGCGCCTTGATGAAGCCATAACATACGTTACATCCACGTATGTTTACGGTATGATCCGACCCGATTGCGTGCATAAGATCAATCCCTTTTTTAAGGTTTTTGGCGCGAAACTTCCGCCTCACGAACATCAACCCACGCAGGGTCTGTGGCGAAACCATTCCACAAAGCCCCTATTTGAGGCAATCAATCGTTTGAATTGGACCTATAGGTGTAAAAATTCTGGCCCTATAATTTCCAGCGCTTTGAAATCAAAACTATCAAATCATATTATCGCGCCCTGCGCGGATTCTGGAGGCTTATACGATGAATACCTTGTTACGTGAAAATGACCTATCCCATGTGATTGAGGCGGACCGCGCACACGTGTGGCACCACCTGTTGCAGCACAAGCCACTGGAAACCGGTGAACCTCGCATCATCGTCGAGGGTAAAGGCATGCGCGTTTGGGACCAGAAAGGGAAAGAGCACATTGACGCTGTCTCTGGTGGCGTATGGACTGTGAACGTCGGCTACGGACGCGAGCGCATCGCAAACGCGGTACGTGATCAATTGATCAAGATGAACTATTTCGCTGGTGCTGCAGGGTCTGTTCCAGGCGCGATCTTTGCCGAGAAACTGATCGAAAAGATGCCAGGGATGAGCCGCGTTTATTACTGTAACTCGGGTTCTGAGGCGAACGAAAAAGCGTTTAAAATGATCCGCCAAATCGCCCACAAACGCTATGGCGGCAAAAAGCATAAAATTCTATATCGCGAACGAGATTACCACGGAACAACAATCGCGACTCTATCTGCGGGCGGGCAGGACGAGCGTAACGCACAATACGGCCCCTTCGCACCTGGTTTTGTTCGCGTACCACATTGCTTAGAATATCGGGCGCAGTGGGATCTAAGCGGTGAAGAATATGGTCGCCGTGCGGCAGACGCCATTGAAGAAGTCATTCTTGCCGAGGGCCCAGATACAGTTGGCGGTTTGTGCCTTGAACCTGTAACTGCAGGTGGCGGCGTCATCACTCCGCCCGAAGGATATTGGGAGCGCGTGCAAGAAATCTGCAAAAAATACGATATTCTATTGCACATCGATGAAGTCGTGTGTGGCGTTGGTCGGACGGGTACATGGTTTGGGTACCAAAACTATGGCGTGAAACCCGATATGGTAACAATGGCCAAAGGTGTTGCATCAGGCTATGCCGCGATCGCATGTTTGGTTACATCAGAGGATGTGTTTGAATTGTTTAAGGACGATGCAAGCGATCCAATGAACTATTTCCGCGACATTTCGACATTTGGCGGATGTACGGCGGGTCCCGCGGCGGCGATTGAAAATATGGCCATCATCGAAGAAGAAGGCCTGTTGGATAATACCCTTAAAATGGGCGAACGCATGATCGACAATTTGAACGCCCTGTCGGAAAAACACGCTGTCATTGGTCAAGTGCGTGGCAAAGGCCTATTCTGTGGTGCCGAATTGGTTGCGGATCGCGTAACCAAAGACCCTGCAGAAGAAAAGCTGGTACAAGCGGTTGTTGCAGATTGTGCCGCACAAGGCGTATTAATCGGTGCAACCAACCGTTCAATCCCTGGGTACAACAATACGCTGTGTTTTAGTCCTGCATTGATCGCGACCCCTGATGACATCGACGAAATCACCGAAGCCGTTGATCATTCACTGACTAAGGTGTTCGGCTGATCAAATTCCACCCGAACTAAGATGTTCATGGTATTTGCGCGGTACTTCGGAGAGATTCCGAAAACCGCACAGCCGCGCAGCCTCTAAAATCGTCTTTGTATCCTGCCCCAACGGTTGCAGGATACTTGGAACCACGGTTTTACCGATCGGATTTGCCGAACTCATCACCAAACACCGCCCAGATAAAAACCCATGCGTCGGCCATTTTCGGGTGCCGAAATAATCGATGCCAATCACGGTGTTTGGAATACGTGTGGCATAGAGAAACGAAATCGATTCCGAGGAATTTAGTAACAAAACACGATATTCGCGCACCTTCATGGGCATCAGGTCAGATCGTTTCATACCCCGCGCAATCGGGTCAAACCCACGCATAACCTGTGCACCGTCTTTGTTGAAAA
>JAAEZW010000335.1 GCA_018222665.1 Paracoccaceae bacterium | reverse complement strand
CATTCCTGTCCCAACCCGCGCGGCGTCGGCATTCACACCTGCGGCTCCAGTTATCGAGGAAGTTGCAGAATCAGAGCCAGCTGTTGCAGCAGAAGAACCGGGCCTGTTTGATGCAAGCCCCGCAGCAGCAGCGGAAGAGGCTAAGCCAATTTTTGCGCCCGCTTCAGAATTCCAACCGACAGCGTCAGACGAACCTGCACCTGCCTATCAGCCAGAAGTCGCAGAAGATGCAACCGAAGCATATGTCGCCCCCAAAGCACCAGCACCAGGCACACCATCCGAGGATGCGATGGCCCGTTTGCGGACAGCAGTTCAGAACACAGGTGTTGCACGCACGCCCGAGCAGGTTGAAGAAGAACCCGCCGAGTCAGAGCGTCCGCGTTTCGGTATTGGATCCCTGATCAATCGCATGTCAGGTGGGTCAGAATCTGCGCCCAAGGCTCAGCCAGCGGTCCGTTCACAGCCCGCAATGAGCGCGCCAGCACCTGCTGCAGAGGAAGGCGAGCGTTCACAGGAACAGGAAAAAATTGAAATTCCTGCATTCTTGCGTCGTCAGGCAAACTAAGCTGCGCATCAAAAAAGTTCTTTGAAAACCATCGCTTAGGCGGTGGTTTTTTGTTGATGGCGAAAATCCGCCTATACCAAATAGCTTTGTTACACAGAGTCACAAAGTTTGAATTGTATTTTAGGGACCTGAACATTACCCACGATTGCGGGAACATCCCCGTCATGTGTAAGGGACCAAAGTGCAAACGACACTATCGACATCATTGACGTTTTCGGACATCGGACTTCATTCTGGTGCGCCTGTGACGATGCGCATTCTCCCTGCAGCGGCGGATCACGGAATCTGGATAAAACGGACCGATATTACCATCGGCGATCCATTGATCGCGGCGCGTTGGGATAATGTCGAACAAACCCAGTTGTGCACAAAATTGGTGAATGATCTGGGGGCTGAGGTTTCTACAGTTGAACACGTTATGGCGGCACTTGCGGGCTGTGGCGTGCACAACGCACTGATCGAGGTCGATGGCCCAGAATTCCCAATCCTAGATGGCAGCGCGGTCCCCTTCGTGCGCGCGATCCTAGGGGCTGGGGTTGTCTCATTGGACGCACCTGTGCGTGCGATCCGCATTTTGGCACCTGTTGAATTCAAAACTGATCAGGGGTGGGCACGTTTAGAACCTTCCGATGCACCAGAAATGCAATTTGCCATTGATTTTGCGGATCAGGCGATTGGCAAACAGTCGAAATCACTGAACCTTTCGAATGGGTCCTTCATTCGAGAGCTGTGCGACAGCCGCACGTTCTGCCTCAACAGTGACGTTGAAACAATGCGTGCCAATGGCCTTGCGCTTGGCGGAACTTTGGAAAATGCGGTTGTTGTGGACGGGGATCAGATTTTGTCACCCGGTGGTCTACGCCACGCGGATGAGGCCGTGCGCCACAAAATGTTGGACGCACTTGGTGATATGGCATTGGCGGGCGTACCGATTATTGGGCGTTATGTTGGGCATCGCGCGGGCCATGCATTGACGAATTCCTTACTGCGCGCCATGTTTGCAAACCCCAAGTGTTTCGAAGTTGTGACATGCGATCATGATACCGCAGCCCTGCTTCCTGGTGCGGGTGCACATTTGGACGAAGTTTGCGCCGTCGCCTAGGCGATAACCGACTTTCATTCATTCCCTTCGGCGGTTTTTTGTACGCAATCTGTAACAACCATTTTGCGTTACATTTTTCTATGCTAGATCATCCCATAATCGTCGGTTAAGCTGACCAAAAAGATAAAGTGGAAATAGATGACAACAGGCCGCTTACACGCATTTCGAATTGCTGCTTTCGTAACGCTTTTTGCTGTTACGGGTTGCTCTGGTTCGAAAACCGCAACATTCGTTGACGTCGAGGGCTTTGGCCCCGATCAAATTTATGAGCGTGGCGAGTACGAAGTGGACCGTGGACGGTTTGCCGATGCGGCCTTTTTCTTTTCTGAGGTAGAACGCCTTTATCCCTATTCAGAGTGGGCACAGCGCGCCATGATGATGCAGGCGTATGCCCATCATGAAAACCGCGCATATGACGAAACCCGCGCGGCGGCGCAAAGGTTCATCGATTTCTATCCTGCCGAAGAGGACGCGGCCTATGCGCAATTCTTGATCGGGTTGTCCTATTACGACCAAATCGCCGATGTTGGGCGCGATCAAAAGATCACACGTCAGGCATTGCAAGCATTTCGCATTGTCATTGAACAATATACTGACAGTGAATATGCACGTTCCGCGAATTTGAAATTCGACCTTGCCTTTGATCACCTTGCTGGCAAAGAGATGGAGGTTGGGCGTTACTACCTTGGGCGCAAAAACTATGCCGCCGCCATCAACCGTTTCCGCAATGTTGTTGAATCCTTCCAAACAACCACACATACCGCCGAGGCGCTGCATCGTTTGGTCGAGGCGTATTTATCGCTTGGTCTGACGGATCAGGCGCAAACAGCCGGGGCCATTTTGGGTCATAACTTCCAATCTACCGAATGGTATGACAGCAGTTACAAATTATTGACAGATCAGGGGCTTAAGCCACGTTTGATCGGCACGGGATGGCTGCAAAAAGTACATCGCCAAGTGCTAAAAGGTCAGTGGTTGTAAGGGCGGATCGCGACATGCTGCGTGGTTTGGACATTCGCGATATGTTGATCATTGA
>JAAEZW010000008.1:16711-18603 GCA_018222665.1 Paracoccaceae bacterium | reverse complement strand
GACCAAATTGGACCCGTGATGAAGCGGCTAAAGGATCAGGGGATGCAACCCGTCAACCTAACCATTGGTGCCACGCGTCATTTCAAAACACTGTTTTCCGCGGCATCTGATCAGGGCGGCGCCGCAAACGGGGTTGGGAAACTGCGCCCCCCCGTCTATGGACCACGGCGCGATATGATCGTGAGTCAGGCGCAGCATTGGGGTGCACGAAAGTTGCAGGAAGCCTTGACCGTTTTAACCGATCTGGATTTGCAGCTACGCTCAGCAGGGCAACGCGCACCTGCGATGGAATTGGTCGAACGCAGCCTGATCCGTTTAGCCATAATGGCACGGCGGTAATCTACCGACATCGTTACAGATCGCGGTTGATTAGCAACAGCTCGTCAGGTCATTCACTTTCGCAAGTAGTACTGACACGATACCGGTTTTATACCGTCGCGCATTTTCGACATGAAACACCCGCCACACAACTGTGTAGCGGGTTTAAATTTTCATCTGTTCAGGGGATTAGTTATTGGCGTTCAGGCCAATATCACCACCCATTGCCACCATGTCTGACAACAGCTTCGCTGCGTCGTCAACTCGGCCTGGTTCGTTCACGGACATCTCTTTTGCATTATTTAAAGCGGCGCGTGCCTCTTCAAGAAATGCGTCAAATGTTTCCTGTGTCATTTCCTCGCGTGGCAATGCACGTTCGGCCAAAACAGATAGGTTTTCACCGATTTCAGCGAAGCCGCCGGTGACCACATATTCTTGTGTTCCGCCTGTGCTTTCGACACTCAAAATGCCTGGGCGTAGCGTGGTGATCAGAGGCGCATGACCTGGCATAGCCGTCATGTCACCATCCGCACCTGGGATTTGAACCGACGTCACCTCGAGCGACGCAACGCGACGCTCTGGGCTGACTAGGTCAAATTGCATTGTGTCTGCCATTTAGGCCTCCTTTAGGCCGCGTCTGCCGCCATTTTTTCGGCTTTTGCGATCACTTCGTTGATGCCACCAACCATGTAGAAGGCACCTTCTGGCAAGTGGTCATACTCACCAGCAACAACCGCTTTGAACGACGAAATTGTGTCATCTAGAGGAACCTGAACACCGTCTGAACCTGTGAACACTTTCGCAACGTCGAATGGTTGTGACAAGAAACGCTGAATCTTACGTGCACGTGCAACTGTCAGTTTATCTTCTTCTGACAATTCGTCCATGCCCAAGATCGCGATGATGTCTTGAAGTGATTTATAGCGCTGTAAGATACCTTGAACTGAACGTGCAACTTCATAATGCTCTTCGCCAACAACAGATGGGTCCATAAGACGTGATGATGAGTCTAATGGGTCAACCGCAGGGTAGATACCAAGCTCTGAGATCGCACGTGACAAAACAGTTGTCGCATCCAAGTGCGCAAATGTTGTCGCAGGCGCAGGGTCAGTAAGGTCATCCGCTGGAACATAAACCGCCTGAATCGATGTGATAGAACCGTTTTTGGTTGATGTAATACGTTCCTGCATCGCACCCATGTCTGTCGCCAATGTTGGCTGGTAACCCACAGCTGATGGGATACGACCCAATAGAGCAGACACCTCAGAACCCGCCTGAGTAAAGCGGAAGATGTTGTCAACAAAGAACAACACGTCTGTACCCGACTGGTCACGGAACTGTTCCGCCAATGTCAAACCTGTCAATGCAACACGCGCACGCGCTCCGGGAGGTTCGTTCATCTGACCGTAAACAAGTGCCACCTGAGAGTCAGATAGATTGTCAGGCTTAATAACGTTAGATTCGATCATTTCGTGGTAAAGGTCGTTACCTTCACGTGTACGCTCACCCACACCCGCGAAAACGGAGAAGCCAGAGTGCACTTTCGCGATGTTGTTGATCAATTCCATGATCAA
>JAAEZW010000008.1:0-16443 GCA_018222665.1 Paracoccaceae bacterium | reverse complement strand
ACCGCTTGACCACGAACAAGACCTTCGGTTGCGTCCATCGCGATAGTACGTACAGTGTTTTCACCTAGGTGCTGGGCAACTTCCAGAACCAGTGTCTTACCGTTGTTTTCAGTAGTAAGCGCGTTCAAGATCTCTGGTAGGTGATCATCGAACTGCACGTCCACAACGGCGCCGATCACTTGAGTGATTTTGCCTTTTGCGTTTGCCATAGTTTCGTCTCCGGTTCTTAGAGCGCTTCAGCGCCCGAGATGATTTCAATAAGCTCATTGGTAATGACAGCCTGACGCGAGCGGTTGTATTCAATTGTCAGTTTGTCGATCATGTCACCCGCGTTGCGGGTCGCGTTGTCCATCGCAGACATCCGTGCACCTTGCTCGGATGCGCCATTTTCCAGCAATGCCGAGAAAATCTGCGTTGCTACACCACGTGGAAGAAGATCGGCCAAGATGGCCTCTTCGTCTGGTTCGTAGTCATATAGCGTTGCAGCGGCATCACCCTCGGTCGCTTCAAACGACGCTGGGATGATTTGCTGTGCTGTTGGCACTTGGCTTACTACGTTGATGAAGCGCGCATAAAAAATAGTTGCTACGTCGAACTCTCCTGCCTCGAAACGAGATAAGACGCCTTTTGCGATATCTTGCGCGTTTGAATAACCAATGCGCTTAACTTCAGATAGATCAACATGTTCAATGTAGTGATCGCCAAGGTCGCGCTTCATGCTGTCGCGGCCCTTTTTGCCTACTGTGATGATCTTGACTGTTTTGCCCGCAGCAACAAGGTCCGCTGCGTGCTGTTTTGCAAGTTTTGCGATGTTCGAGTTAAAGCCACCGCACAGACCACGTTCCGCTGTCATGACAACAAGCAAGTGGGTCTGATCAGATCCCGTACCACGAAGCAGCATCGGAGCAGAGTCTGAGACGCCGACTGATGCCGCAAGTGATCCCAATACCGCGTTAAAACGCTCTGCATAGGGGCGACCGGCCTCAGCTGCTTCTTGGGCGCGGCGCAATTTTGCTGCCGCGACCATCTGCATGGCTTTGGTGATCTTACGAGTGTTTTTAACACTCTCGATCCGGTTTTTTAAGTCCTTCAGACTTGGCATAGCCTCGTCCCCTTATGCGAAATCTGCTGCGAATTCATCCAACGCGGCGCGGATTTTTGTCTCAGCTTCGCCTTTGATTTTTGGATCTTCGTTTGTGATGTAGTCTAATAGGTCCGCATGCTTGCCGCGTAGGTGCGCCAATAGGCCTGCTTCGAAACGACCAACTTGGTTCACTTCAACACTGTCTAGGTATCCGTTTGTACCCGCGAAAATCAGACATACGATTTCAGCGTTTGTCAAAGGCGAATACTGTGGCTGCTTCATAAGCTCGGTTAGGCGCGCACCACGGTTCAACAGCTGTTGTGTTGCTGCGTCTAGGTCTGAACCAAACTGAGCGAAAGCCGCCATTTCGCGATACTGCGCAAGTGACAGTTTAACCGGACCCGCAACTGATTTCATCGCGTTTGTTTGCGCAGATGAACCAACACGAGAAACAGATAGACCTGTGTTCACCGCGGGACGGATACCTTGGTAGAACAACTCTGTTTCCAAGAAGATCTGACCATCTGTAATCGAAATCACGTTTGTTGGAATAAACGCAGAAACGTCGCCGCCCTGTGTTTCGATGATCGGAAGCGCTGTCAATGAACCTGCCCCGTGATCTTCGTTCAACTTCGCTGAACGTTCTAGTAGACGTGAGTGAAGATAAAAAACGTCACCTGGATATGCTTCGCGTCCAGGAGGACGACGTAGTAGAAGTGACATCTGACGATATGAAACGGCTTGCTTAGAAAGGTCATCATAGATGATCAATGCGTGCTTGCCATTGTCACGGAAATATTCTGCCATCGCTGTCGCCGCATATGGCGCCAAGAACTGCATAGGTGCTGGGTCAGAGGCAGTCGCTGCAACAACAATTGAATACTCAATCGCGCCGCTTTCTTCTAGCTTCTTCACCAACTGTGCAACTGTTGAGCGCTTTTGGCCAACTGCAACGTAGATACAGTAAAGCTTTTTGCTGTCATCATCGCCAGCTGCTTCGTTGTATGTTTTTTGGTTTAGGATGGTATCCAATGCCACGGCCGTTTTGCCAGTTTGGCGGTCACCAATGATCAATTCACGCTGACCGCGACCGATCGGGATCATCGCGTCAACTGATTTCAGACCAGTCGCCATTGGTTCGTGAACAGATTTACGTGGAATAATGCCCGGCGCCTTTACGTCAGCAACGCGGCGCTCTGATGCGTCGATTGCACCTTTGCCGTCTAGTGGGTTGCCAAGACCATCAACAACGCGACCCAGTAGGCCCATCCCCGCAGGAACGTCCACGATTGAATTTGTACGCTTAACAACGTCGCCCTCCTTGATATCGCGGTCAGAACCAAAGATAACGACACCAACGTTGTCGCTTTCTAGGTTCAACGCCATACCTTGGATGTTGCCAGGAAATTCAACCATTTCACCGGCTTGTACGTTGTCTAGACCGTGCACACGCGCGATACCGTCACCAACGGACAATACGCGACCGACTTCGGCCACTTCGGCTTCTTGGCCAAAGTTCTTGATCTGGTCCTTAAGGATCGCAGAAATTTCGGCTGCTTGGATACCCATTTATCCGACCTCTTTCATTACATTCTGAAGGGAATTTAGTTTGGAGCGGATCGACGTGTCGATCATTTTAGAGCCCACTTTAACGACAAGACCACCGATGAGGGCATCATCAATAGACGCGTCGATATTCACATCTTTGCCAATGCGCGCTTTGATCGCTTTGGCCAATTTGTCAATCTGCGTTTTCGTCATCGCTTTGGCCGAGATAACTTCGGCGGTTACTTCGCCTTTTTCTCCGGCGATCAATGTGCGCAATTGACCAATCAATGCTGGCAGTACGAACAAGCGACGCTTTGTGGCCATCAAAGCCAACGCATTGGCAAGTGTTGGCATAAGTTTCATTTTCGCGGCTACGGCTGAAATGGCTGCACATTGTTCATCACGCGAATAAACAGGTGAGTTGATCAGGACGTTCAGCTCAGGGCTCGCCTCGAGCGCTGCGCTTAGCTCCGCGACGTGTTTCTCTAATGTGGCTAGTCCCGACTCATCTTTGGCGAGGTCAAAGATTGCTGCCGCATATCGCTCGGCGATGCCGGAAGAGATCGAAGTTGGTTCGGACACGTCCACCCTTTCGATGTTTGTCCCGAATGGAGGTACACCTAAGTACACATTCAAGATAGTTTCAGTAATTTGCACTATGCAAAACAATAATCCGCTGCGGATTTAGCAGAGCATTCCCAACCAAGCAACATTTATAACGAAGTTTTTTTTAACCTCTTATCCTTAGAAAAAAGGGGTTTAGCCAAAGTGCGACCATCTGCGCCTTTAAAATTGACGGATTTTGACCGCCAAATCCAAAATTTAGCCGAATCTTAAGGGGCAATTCGAAACTATCATCGTCTTGGGGAAATGACTGGCTTGGCCTGCTTCGCGCCCAACCCAGAAAGCACACCTAAGCGTTTAGAGGCCGCATTCATCAAAGGTGTTCCTGTTTTGTGATTGGCGCGCTTGCTAGCCTCAACCATAATCAACCCACCTGCGGCGAACGGCAATCGCGGACCGATAGTTTCGAAAAACGGTGCTGTCTTTTGCCAACTTCTGTTGTGCGATGGCAGTGCGAACAACGTCGTTGAATGTCGTTCAGTCGAAAAACCGTTTACACGCAGCTGCGTTTCCAACTGCCCCAATGAATAGGGTCGCCCAAACCCAAATGGCGTCGCATCAGTGCGCGACCATATCCCTGCCCGATTTGGTACGATGAACAAAACCCGCCCCCCCGGGCCAAGAACGCGGCGCGCTTCTTCCAACATGTAAGCAGGATGTTCACAGTTTTCTAAGCCATGAAACAAAACCAGTCGATCAACATGTCCCGTTTCCAACGGCCACGAAAATTCGTCAGTGATAACAGAGACATTCGGCGCACTCGCTGGCCAGTGCATGACCCCCTGTGGCCCCGGCATTAACGCGATCACACGTCGTGATTTTGCAAGAAACGGACGCAGTAACGGAACAGCAAATCCAAAACCAACCACAGTTTGACCCGTTGTGTCCGGCCAGTGGCGCACAACATCTTTACGCACAACACGCTGCACGGCCCGCCCGAGCGACTGACGGTAATAGAAATTTTTTAGGTCTTGAACATCAAGATGCATTGCACCTTCTCACGTCTTCCGCAAAGCTGAGTACATGATGCACATAAACATATGGAATGACCATGGCTTTTGAACTTATCACTGTTCCCTGCTTATCTGACAACTACGCATTCTTGATGCATGATGCAGATGACGGCACCACCTTATTGGTCGACGTCCCCGAAGCGGCCCCAATTTTGGAGGTCGTCAGTGCCAAGGGTTGGGACATAACGCATGTGCTACTGACCCACCATCATCCGGACCACGTACAAGGATTGTCTGATATTCTTGCCAACCATCGCCCAATCGTGATTGGCGCAAAGGCGGACGCCAACCGCCTTCCTGATTTAGACCAGCCCGTTTCAGACGGTGATCATATCGCAATCGGGTCCGCCGTTGGGTATGTATACGATGTGTCGGGACACACGATTGGCCATATTGCCGTGCATTTTGCTGAACAGGACATCGTGTTTACCGCTGACAGCCTAATGGCATTGGGCTGTGGCCGCCTATTTGAGGGCAGCGCAAAGCAGATGTGGAGTAGCCTCAGCAAACTCCGCGCGTTACCAGACACAACAACCGTATGCTCAGGCCACGAATACACCTTGGCAAACGCGCGTTTTGCCATAACCGTCGATCCAGATAATCCCGCATTGCGGGATCGTATTGCACGCATTGAAGAGGCGAGAGCCAGTGGTACGCCAACCGTCCCAAGCAAGTTGGGTGAAGAAAAGCAAACGAATCCGTTTTTGCGTCCAGACGATCCCGAGATCCGCGAACTTCTTGGCATGCCATCTGCAACGGATGCAGAAGTATTCGGGGAAATCCGATTAAGAAAAGACAACTTTTAGAAGATTACAGGCGAAAAACAGCTGTTTTCGTCTGAAAATTAGGGAATTCGTAAAATCAAGTCTTGAACACTGAGCAGAAGCGACCAAACTTAACTATAAGATACATGATGACGCCAAATGGCGATCGAGCATTGAAAGGAGCGCGGCAATGCCTTCATTTTCTCCAACATTAGAACATGCGATCCACTCTTCGCTTGCACTTGCGAATGATCGACAGCACGAATTCGCAACACTTGAGCACCTATTATTGGCACTCTTGGATGAACCCGAGGCAGAGCGTGTTCTGCTAGCATGTGATGTCAGCATCCCATCATTGCGCGAAACATTGGTTGAATATCTGGACGAAGATTTAACGTCCTTGATTACGGAAATCGACGGTGCAGAGGCCGCACCAACCGCAGCATTCCAACGCGTTATCCAACGCGCACTGATCCATGTGCAGTCGTCTGGGCGCACCGAAGTGACGGGCGCAAACGTTTTGGTCGCAATGTTTGCGGAACGCGAGTCAAACGCAGCATTCTTTTTACAAGACCTTGGCATGACACGCTATGACGCGGTTAATTTCATCTCACACGGTGTTGCCAAAAACCCAAGCTTTGGCGAAAGCCGCCCTGTCGCAGGTGCAGACGGAATTGGCGAAGAAGGTCAAATGGGCGAAGGTGCTGCAACAAATGGCGAGAAGAAAGAAAGCGCACTGCAGAAATATTGCGTCGATCTGAATGCCAAGGCGAACGAAGGGGACATTGATCCTCTGATCGGTCGCGAAAAGGAAGTTGAACGCTGTGTACAGGTCCTGTGCCGTCGTCGTAAAAACAACCCGCTATTGGTTGGCGATCCAGGCGTCGGGAAAACCGCAATCGCCGAAGGGCTGGCGCGTAAGATCGTCTCTGGTGACATTCCTCACGTTCTTAAGGCAACGACAATCTATTCGCTTGATATGGGCGCACTGCTTGCAGGCACGCGGTATCGTGGCGATTTTGAAGAGCGCTTGAAGGCCGTTGTGACAGAGTTGGAAGAACATCCAGACGCCGTACTGTTTATCGACGAAATTCATACAGTGATTGGCGCAGGTGCCACATCAGGGGGTGCAATGGATGCATCAAACCTGCTGAAACCCGCATTGCAGGGTGGCAAACTGCGCACAATGGGATCAACAACATACAAAGAATTCCGTCAGCATTTTGAAAAGGACCGCGCCCTAAGCCGCCGTTTCCAAAAAATTGATGTGAATGAACCCAGTGTTCAAGATGCGATCAAAATCCTGAAAGGAATCAAAGGGTATTTCGAAGAGCACCATGGCATAAAATACACGGCAGACGCCGTTAAAGCGTCAGTTGAACTGGCCGCACGCTACATCACAGATCGCAAATTGCCAGACAAGGCGATTGATGTGATCGATGAAGCGGGGGCAGCGCAACATCTGTTGCCAGAAAGCAAGCGGCGCAAAACCATCGGCCTGAAAGAGATCGAGGATGTGGTTGCGAAAATCGCGCGCATTCCGTCCAAGACAGTGAATAAGGACGATACAGCCGTACTGCGAGATCTGGAAAAGAACCTAAAGCATGTGGTTTTTGGACAGGACGACGCCATCGAAGCCTTAGCCTCGGCAATTAAATTGGCGCGTGCTGGTTTGCGCGAGCCTGAAAAGCCAATCGGCAATTATTTGTTTGCAGGGCCCACAGGCGTCGGTAAAACCGAGGTCTCCAAACAATTGGCAGATACGCTGGGCGTTGAACTGCTGCGGTTTGATATGTCCGAATATATGGAAAAGCACGCCGTCAGCCGTTTGATTGGGGCCCCTCCAGGTTATGTTGGTTTCGATCAAGGTGGACAGTTGACCGATGGCGTTGATCAACATCCGCATTGTGTTTTGTTGCTTGACGAAATCGAAAAGGCGCATCCAGATGTCTATAACGTGTTGTTGCAGGTTATGGATCATGGCACCCTAACCGATCACAACGGTCGTTCCGTGGATTTCCGAAATGTCATCCTAATCATGACATCAAACGCAGGTGCGGTCGAACAGGCCAAAGCAGCGGTTGGATTTGGACGCGCTCGCCGCGAGGGTGAAGACACCGCCGCGATCGAGCGGACATTCACACCAGAATTCCGCAACCGTTTGGACGCCGTAATCAGTTTTGGTGCTCTGCCGAAAGAGGTTATCCTTAAGGTGGTTGAAAAGTTTGTGCTTCAGCTAGAGGCGCAATTGATGGACCGCGATGTTTCAATCGAACTGACCAAATCGGCCGCCGAATGGTTGGGTGAAAAAGGCTATGATGACCGCATGGGCGCACGGCCGCTTGCGCGGATTATCCAGGAACATATCAAACGCCCATTGGCCGATGAATTGTTGTTCGGCAAATTGGTCAAAGGTGGGCTGGTGCGGGTCACTGTGCGCGACGGCGAATTGAAACTGGACATACGTGGTCCACAAAAACGCCAGATCACCGGCGAAAAGCCACCATTGTTGACAGCGGATTGATTCTGCGTCGAGTGATACAGATATTTGGGGCGGCCTGTGCTGCCCCATTGTCATTATGGGCCCAAGAATTTCGAATGGCGCTGCCGGTTGATTGCGCCTAGGATACTCATTGTTATATTCAACAGTTCATGGATCATGACCCCACATCCGGGGCCTCTGACATGCGGTGTGGTCCGTTAACCTATGACGGACATACAGGCACAGATTTTGCAATTCGCGACCCACTGGCCAATCCGACTGGTGTGAACGTTATTGCGAGCGCTGCAGGCATGATCAAAGCCCTGCGTGATGGGGTTTCGGACATCACTTACACACCTGCACGTGCATCAGAATTAGATGGTAAAGAATGTGGAAACGGTGTTGTGATCGCCCATGATCAGGGTTGGGAAACAAAATACTGCCACCTGAAATAAGGGTCCATTTCCGTCAAAGTAGGTGACAATGTTCAGGTGGGCGGTGTTTTGGGAAAATCGGGCTGTCGGGCCGGACGCAGTTTCCTCACGTTCATGTTTCTATGCGCCACAATGGAATCCGTATTGATCTATTTGCGCCATCAGGGCGCCTAACCTGCCATTCATCTGTGGACACATTGTGGGACACAGCAATCGAATATGATGCAGGTGGCCTGCTCAGTTTGCGGTTTTTTGACCACTCGCCGAAAATCGAAACGCTGCGCTTTGGTCGCGAAAATGCACCACTTAAACACCAAAGCCCAGCTATCGTCATCGCCGCCTTTGGAATTGGTGTGCAAAAAGCGATATCGTGACTCTGCGCATCGACGGACTACGCTCCACAGCGTCACGATGGATCGCAATCAGGCACACTTCATGCGATTAGGTGGGAAAAAGCTTTCGCGTCGTGTTTGGCGCTCTGGGGAATACCACGCAACGGCCACAATGACACGTGATAGCCAGATAATTTCAGAACTGAAATCGGCAATCACCGTTCCGTAAGTTTGATTTCAATGCGTCTATTCTGTGCGCGCGCCTCTGGAGTATCGTCCATGTTCACTGGCTGGAACTCTCCAAACCCATTGGCGGCCATACGATTGGCGGGGAACTGTAACGCCTCTACCATATAGCGAACCACCGACAGAGCACGCGCTTGGCTTAGCTCCCAGTTATCGCGAAATTCACCCGCTCCTGAGAGCGGGATATTATCCGTATGACCATCAACACGGATGACCCATTCGATGGTGTCAGGGATATTGTCTTTTACCCCTAATAAAATATTGGCAACCTTGTCGATTTCCAATTGGCCCGCTTCGGACAGACTTGCAGCACCGGGTTCAAACAGAACCTCTGACGAGAACACAAATCTATCACCAACGATTTTCACACCCTCTTGGCCCGCCAGAATTTCACGCAGGCGACCAAAAAATTCAGATTTGTAGTTCGCCAAATCCTGCGCCTGATCCGCAAGTTGGTTGCGTTCTTCCTCCAATTTTTTGGCCTCTGTCTCAAGACGGATACGCTCTCCCTCTTCCAGTTTACGACGCTTGCGCTCTTCTGATGCGGCGCGGGCAAGTGCGGCGTTCAAACGATTTCCAAGGTTCTGCAATTGGATTTGTGAGTCAGCATCCTTTTGTTCCGATAGCGCCAAGAGTTCCTGCAATTTACCCAATTCAGCACGCAGGGTAGCAACCTGTTGATTTAATAACTCTTGCTGCTTGGCGGCCTCGATCAATTCATTTGCGCGTTTCTCAGATATATCTTCGGAAACACCCAGCGATTTGCGCGCTTCGAGCAAAAGAATTTCACGCTGTTCTAGCGCGCTAAGCCGTTCGTCGGCCAGTGCATCTGCCGCTAATCTTGCTGCCAGCGCGGCTTGCAAATCTTCGGTCAGGTTTTGGCGTTCGCCCTCTGCTTTCACTTTGGCAGCAAGCGCTTCTGCCAGTTGTAGTTCAAGCGATTTAAGCGCGCCTTCATTCTGACCTGCAAGCTGTTCAAGCGCATTCTCTAATTCCGCAATCCGCTCTTCTGCACGATCCCGCTGCAGATTTGCGGCATCTGTTGCATCACGCTGATTTTCCAAATCCAACAAGGCACGGGCCAGATCACTTTGCAAATCACTCAATTCCGTGAATTGCGCACGTTCTCGCGTATTTGACTCGTTCAGAATGTTGTTCATAGCTTCTAATTGACGGGCCATTTCATCCTGACGCGCCAACGACGCGGCAAGCGCGATTTGTAACCGCTGAACCTCTTGATCCGCCTCTTTCCGTGCCTCTTCCACACTTTCCAAACGTTCGGTTTGTTCACGGTCCATTGCGCTAATCGTGATCAGCGCCTCTTCCAGTTTCTTTTCAACGCTATCCTTTGCCGCATTGGCCGCAGCCAGCAATGTCAGAGTGTCCTCTGCCTTTTTGCGCTGTTCTTCTAATGCCAATGTCATCGCCGTCAATTCAGCGTTCGAGTTCTCCAACCGTTTGCGCAATTCTTCGGCGGCGGCAGCTGATACCAATTTTGCGGCTTCTGCTTTACTGAGTTGCGTGGTCAGTTCTTCTAATCGCTGTGTTTGTTCGTCGATGGTTGTGGATGCATCCGCCTTATCTTTGCGCAAGGATGCAATCAGCGCTTCCAACGCTTCTCGTTCACTGGCTTTGCGACGTGCTTCTTCTGCGGCGACATCAATCTCATCCCTTGCTTGGGCAAGAGCGAGGTTCAAGGCCTCGGCTTCACTCATTAGTTCATCGCGTCGATTTTTTAGGGATTGAATATTTGCCAGGTTCTCTTGTTGTGCCGCAAGTAAACCCGCGACTTGCGCCTCAAACGCTGTAATTTTGGAATTTGCATCGGCCAGCGCATTTGCGGTCTGATCTCTCTCTGCCGTCAGTTGTGCGATCAATGCGGATTGCGCCGCAACTTGGGTTTCCGCGTCAGTTAGATTAGAGGACAGAGTTCCCAATTCTGTCTCAAGCGATTTGACGCGTTCCTGCTCTAAACCCAAGGCCTCTGCGATTGCTGCAATTTCGGCGCTCAGCGTGTTCAACTCGGTCTCTTGGCCTGAAATTGTTTCACGCAATACAAATTGGATCACCATGAAAATCGTCAAAACGAACATTAGGACCAATAATAGCCCCGTCATCGCATCCACAAACCCGGGCCAGATTGATCCCTGAAAGCGTTGTCCCGTTCTTCGCGATAATGCCATATTACGCCTCTTTATCGACGCGGTTTGCCAGAGGCTTCAATTTCCGCGGTCGCCTGCACCAATGCATTCGTCAATGCATGCACATCGGCGCGGATTGATGCGATGGTCTCTTGGCGTCCAGCTGCCAAGTCCTCCATCAAATGCAGCATTTGCACATCGATTGAACGCAACCGCATACGGCTTTCTGCATCGACGGCATCGTTCTTTTCCATGTTGCTCAGAACCTCAAGCAATTTTTCCTGCCCAACTGCCACGCGTTCAAGGGCGGAATTGCTGGGCGCGCTTTGCTCAAGTTGAACAGTCAGTTTTGAAAGATTGTCTGCGAGAGCGCCGATTTTTCCATCAACCATAGTTCGCGTTTCATCTGATTGTTCAAACATTGACCGCATTGCATCCATCTGCTCTGACATTTGATCCAAGACTGCAGTGAACAACGCGTTTTCAGTAGAGGTTTCGCCATCACCAGAAGAAAATCCCAATCGCGTGATTGATGACAACCATTCTTCTAATTCACGGTAAAATCGATTTTGCCCGTGTCCTGCGAACAATTCCAACAGCCCAACCAACAGCGAGCCTGCAAGCCCCAATAATGATGAGGAAAAGGCAACGCCCATCCCACTTAGCTGTCCTTCCAACCCGTTCATCAATCGGTTGAATACCTCAAACCCACTTTCCCCATCTTCTGGGGCAAGCGATCGAATGGTTTCCACCAAGGATGGGACCGTTGTCGCCAATCCATAAAATGTGCCCAAAAGACCAAGAAAGATGAGCAAGTTTACAATATACCGGGTAATCTCACGCGCTTCTTCAATACGTGTCGCCACAGAATCCAAAATCGACCGCGTGGACGATGCCGCAATTTGCATGCGTGACCCACGAGAGCGTAGCAAAGTTGCCAATGGTGCGAGTATCTGTGGAGGACGTGATGAATGCCCAGGATCGCGTGCAAAATTTTCAATCCATCGGACGGAATAAATGAGTTGGAAAACTTGCACAAAACAACTGATGATACCCACGCAGAATACAAAAAAGATAAAGCCATTCAGATACAGGTTCGCCGTCACAACCGCGATCACGTCATTCAGCGCCATGAACAACCCAATGCTCGCCAATCCAATGGCCAACATCATCATGATGATTTGACGGATAGGTTGAGAGAAATGAAGCTTGGTCTCTAACGCCTGCTGGTCCATGCGGGACAGCCCTCACTACTATTAGTAATTGCGCACAGTCTACTCACTATATTTAGGTTCGCCAAGTCACTGACCGCGGATTTTCGTGACTTCGGCTTCTAACCATTGCAGATCAGCATCATAAATCTGTGAATCATTCAAAAAATTCACCGTATTGCAAAGATATTCCCAATTTGGGCCTCGCCCGCCAACCGCATGCGCGATGATGTTTGCTTGTTCGCTTAACGACAAATCGCAATACTGATCGTGCGTTTCATCAATGACATAAACCACAGACTCAACACGGCCAACGTCCTTTACATCGATCATCAATATTTTTTCGATATAAGCCGAGGAAATTAGTTCACGTTCTCTCAGATATTCAAGCGTGTCTGCTTGATGTTCAGGGGCCACCAAAAAGGCAACACCGTCGCACACGGCCTGATCTTTTACATCAAGGGCCAAAACCAAACCTGGGTCTTCAACTGTACCCCGATGATGGACTGATCGCATTGAAAATGATCGCCGATATCCGCTGAGTGTTGCGGCGCGTTGCTCGACAAATGGAAAGCCCGGGTTCCACAGCAATGACCCGTATCCGAAAACCCACATTATTTTGCCTCTTCCCTTGTCTTTTCACCCATCTAACGCGTATCTGAGCAAAGGAAAAGAGAGCACTATGCTAAGAATAATTGTCATCACCCTAACCTTTGCAGTCCTTTGGAGCATCCGCTGGCTCTGGTTCGCGGGACCCAACCAAGCGGTGATTGAGAATTGGTTGAAAGGTGGCGCAGACATAGCTGAATATTCCGACATTCGCCAATTTGGATTTCCAAACCGTTATGATGTGACATTGAACGACCTGCGCATAACAGATGGCGATTCTCAGATTTTTGAAACCGATGTGCTGCAAATTATGCGCCTCGCCTATAGGCAGGATCATTTTATTTTGGCCTTTTCAAATGACATCAAAATCGTTGGGAAAACCATAACAACATCCCAAAATCGTGCATCGATTGTGAAACAGGAAAACGAGGTTCAGCGCGTCGTTTGGGAGGCTAATGATATTGTATTGGACAATGGTGCAACAATCAAACACGGGCAACTGGCTATTATAGTCCCGCCAAAGGATCGTGTAATCACACTTTACCTGCAGCTTAGCGAAATCGCGCAAAATGGTATGGTCGTACATGAAAACGCCAAACTACAAATCAAAGTGCTCATGCAGTCGCCACCCGATACGTCTACTTTGGCAAATTTCGTCACATCGTTGGAAACGGGTTTTATCAGTGCCGAGATTTCAAATCCTGATGACGTAGAACAGATTAAACAACTCACTGAGTTTAGAAACATAGGTGGAATAACAAATCACTTTCCTGTGCTTGCCACGCTTTGGAATTAGAAAAAGGCGCTGCAACGAAACAGCGCCTCCCTGGCAGGATGCCGAATTCGGCCACAATAAATTTCTTAATTATATAACTTACAATCGCCCACCGTGAGTAGCTACCTAATACCCTTAACATAACAATTGACTCTTAATCTGCTAAGCTATTCGTTAAAAACTGATCAAAACGGATGTAATTTCAGCGAATAGATGCTGATTTTATCAGGATATAAGATGAGCACATTGCGGACAGGGCCCCTAAATTCAATCTGTGATATTTCTGGATTGCGCGTGGGCAATGCCATAGATTCGAAGGTTAAAACGGGCGTAACTGTATTGACGGGTGATGCACCTTTTACAGCGTCCTATGCTGTTCTGGGTGGTGCGCCAGGGACACGGGACACAGATTTACTAGAGCCCGATAAAACCGTTCAGTCGGTTGATGCAATCGTCCTGTCAGGAGGCAGTGCATTTGGATTAGATAGCGCGGGCGGCGTTGCGCATGAACTTCGCGCTGCGGGGCGTGGATTTGCCGTTGGCGATGTCACCATCCCAATTGTTCCCACTGCAATCCTGTTTGATATGGCAAACGGTGGTGACAAAAATTGGGAAACCTCACCCTACACAGAATTAGGCCGCAACGCTTATTTATCGGCGGATACCAAATTTGATATCGGCAACGCAGGCGCAGGGTTTGGAGCCCTGTGCGGGATAACCAAGGGGGGATTGGGGACGTCTTCTCTTACGTTAGACGCTGGCATTACAGTCGGTGCTTTGATCGCGGCCAACCCCGTTGGCAACGCCGTGACACCGGATAAAAAACATTTTTGGGCAGCACCCTTTGAAATTCAAAGTGAATTCGGGGGGTATGGCATATCCCAAAACATCCCCCCTTCTTTGGGTATAGAACAAAGTAAACTAGGCGCCCTGCATTCGCAGACCAACACCACAATCGGAGTAGTCGCCACCGATTTTGACCTTGATAAAGCAGAGCTAAAACGCCTTGCGATCGCTGCGCATGATGGACTCGCGCGGGCCATTTATCCATCACATCTGCCATACGATGGTGATCTAATTTTTGCCGTGTCGACAGGAAAAATCGCAAAACCAAAAGACCCCGTTTTGATAAGCACCCTTTCGTCAGCTGCGGCGCATTGTGCCGCGCGCGCAGTTGCGCGCGGAGTCTATCATGCACAAGCGGAGGATGGTGATTTAAAACCCACAGTCCGCCAAATTATCGACGGCTAATCAGCCCTTTTCATGGAAGAAGTCATAGATTTTCTCTGCCATTGCAGCCGAAATGCCATCCACCGCTTTTAAGTCCGCAAGGTTCGCGCGCGCCACCGCCTTGGCCGATCCGAAATGCGCCAAGAGCGCACGTTTCCGTGACGCACCAATGCCCGCGATCTCGTCCAACGGATTTGCCGAGATCGCCTTGGTCCGTTTGGCGCGATGCGTTCCGATTGCAAATCGGTGTGCTTCGTCTCGCATTCTTTGCACGAAATACAAAACAGGATCATTCCGTTGCAATGCAAAAACAGAACGGCCCGGAATGTAGAACTCTTCTTTTCCGTGATCTCGGTCCACACCCTTGGCAACCCCAACCATTGGGACATCTTCAACGCCAAGTGTTTCCAAAATTTCTGCAACTGCACTGACCTGACCTGCGCCACCATCGATTAACAAAAGATCTGGCCAACTTTCCGAAGTGCGCTCTGGATCTTCTTTGATCAGTCTGGTGAAACGGCGGGTCATGACTTCTTTCATCATGCCGAAATCATCACCAGGGGTCAGATCATCACCCCTGATGTTAAATTTACGATATTGATTTTTCACAAACCCGTCTGGCCCCGAAACAATCATGGCACCCACAGCATGTGCCCCCTGAATATGGGAGTTATCAAACACCTCAATCCGCTTTGGCGCGTCATCCAGATCAAACGCCTCGGCAATGCCACGCAAAAGTTTGGCCTGTGTTGCGGTTTCGGACATACGCAGGGCTAAACTTTCCTTGGCGTTTCGCAATGCACCAGAAACAAGTTCAAATTTTTCGCCACGCTGCGGATAGATCAATTCAACCTTGCGACCCGTCGCCTCGCTTAGGGCCGCACTCACCAAATCCGCGTTTTCGATATCATGGGATAGGATCAGCTGGCGCGGTGCTTCTTTGCTAGAATAAAACTGCCCGACAAAGGCCTCAAGCACCTCTGCATGGGAATGATCGGCACTGATGCGAGGATAAAAATCGCGGTTTCCCCAATTCTGGTTTGCACGAATGAAAAATACCTGAACGCAGGCCTGTCCCCCTTCGATATGCAGCGCGATAACATCCGCTTCGCTGACCGTTCGCGGATTGATGCCTTGGTTCGTTTGAACTTGGGTCATGGCGCGAATGCGATCGCGCAATGCTGCGGCGCGTTCGAACTCCATTGCTTCGCTGGCTTGCGCCATTTGCGATGCAAGGCTCTCTTGAATTTCGGTTGATTTCCCTGACAGAAATCGCTGTGCATCTTTTACAGACGTCCGATAATCGCGCGTGCTGATACGCCCAACGCAGGGTCCCGAGCACCGTTTGATTTGATATTGTAAACAGGGACGTGTGCGCGTTTCAAACATCGCGTCAGAACAATTGCGCAGTTGAAATACCCGCTGTAATTGGTTCAACGATTTATTCACCGCGCCTGCGCTGGCAAAGGGACCATAGTACGCGCCTTTTTCCTTTTTGGCGCCACGGTGTTTTTTGATTTGTGGAAATTCATGTTCCGTGGTGACCAAGATATTCGGAAACGATTTATCATCACGCAACAGCACGTTATAGCGTGGCTTAAGTTGCTTTATCAGATTTTGTTCAAGCAGAAGCGCCTCGGTCTCGGTTTTGGTCGTCAGAAACATCATTTGTGAGGTTTCCGAGATCATGCGCGTGATCCGCGATGAATGCCCTGTGGGGCGGGCATAATTTGAAACACGTGCCTTTAAATTGCGCGCCTTACCAACATACAAAACACGCGCCTGTGCGTCCAACATACGATAGACGCCCGGCGATGCATCCAACTGTCGAACATACTTTTGAATTAGCTTTCCACCCGTAAGGCTCAATTAACTGGTTCCCATTGAAGTTGAATTACACCCGAAGTCTTGATTCTGTTTTCGCTGCAATGATTATACGTCGAATTCAAG
>JAAEZW010000334.1 GCA_018222665.1 Paracoccaceae bacterium | reverse complement strand
GGACACAATGGCAGAGAGCAGTTGATGAAATCCCCCCTCGCGCAAACGCAGGGGCAAAGGATCCGTTATTTCCAAGGCATCTGCAAAACGTGGATCTTGCGCGGCAAGCCATGCAGCCCCTTCTGCAACGCAGGCGTCGCCTAATATCAAACGTTCGTTCAACATGCCTGCAACCATTCCAAGGCCTGATCAACGGTTTCAACGCTGGGCGAAACCGCAGATGGGCGATCAATCATGGCGACAGGCAGGCCCAAATGTCGCGCGGCGATCAATTTTGACATACTGCGTTCCCCCCCTGCATTTCGCAAAACCAACCAATCTATTTTCAATCGTTCAAACAGCGCCATCTCATCCTCGACACTAAAGGGGGGATGGCCCAAGACATATTCCCCATTTGAAAAAGGAAAGGCATCAGGGGCAACATCAATCTGACGACAATATAAATAACAGTGATCCAAGTTCGAAAATTCGGACAAGCGCATGCGCCCTGTCGCCAAAAACACCCGCGCGGGGTCTGTGATTACCTGTGCAACATCCGCTTCACGGGCCACAGCGTGCCACCTATCCCCTTCCCCCGCACGCCAATCAGATCGCGTGATGTTCAGAAATTTAATACCAAGAGCGCGGCACCAGTGTTGAGTTTGAACCGATATCTGTGGATCGTTTGGATGACTTGCATCCAACACATGTGTAATTTCATTATTGCCAAGGAAGTCCGCGAAATCTGTCTGTGTGGCAAACCCACCAAAATGAACGGGGGCTGTGAACGTAACCCGCGTGCGCGCATCACCCGCGACAGAGGCGATTACATCCACTTGTTTTTTCTGAAGACGTTGGATCAATTCCACCCCTTCGCGGGTGCCAGATAGAACCAAAATTTTTGCGGCACTTTGCATAGGCTCAGACTACGCATTTTAGGTGAATGCGCAATGTTACATGTGACATGACGCAGGTTTCGCACTTTTTGCTTGCAGGGATGCGGTCAGGCTCCTAAGGGGTGCGTATGACACATACTGATTTTGGCACGGATGCTGGCGCACATAAACGCGCGAAATTTAACGTAACAGTTTTGGTTTTGGCGCAAGCGATCCTTGGATCGCAGATGCCCATGATCTTTACGATTGGGGGACTGGCGGGACAGACGTTGGCGCCAAACCCCTGTTATGCCACCCTGCCGATTTCACTGATTGTTTTGGGATCGATGTTGGCCGCAAATCCACTGTCGATGATTATGCAGCGCTATGGTCGACGCGTTGGTTTCTTTGTCGGGGCCTTGGGAGGTGCATTGGGCGGCGCGGTTGGAGCCTATGGACTGTACCTGCATTCGTTTGAGGTCTTTTTGATCGGGTCCTTGTTGACGGGCATTTATATGTCCGCCCAAGGATTTTACCGATTTGCCGCCGCCGACACAGCGAGCGAGGCATTTCGCCCCAAGGCGATTTCCTATGTCATGGCAGGTGGTTTGGCCTCTGCCCTGATCGGTCCGCAATTGGTCAAGGTTACAGCCCAATCCATGGTTGTTCCATTCATGGGCACCTATTTGGCGATCATTGTGATCAACGTGTTGGGATCTGCCTTGTTTTTGGCCCTTAACATCCCCAAGCCCGAAACACGCAGCGCCGATGCCCCAATTGGTCGCAGCCGTTGGGAAATTATGAAAACCCCCACTGTGGCCGTCGCCATGATCTGTGCGATGGTGTCTTACGCTTTGATGAACCTTGTCATGACATCAACGCCACTGGCCGTTGTCGGATGTGGATTTGAACAAAATACTGCCGCCGATGTGGTGTCGGCCCACGTATTGGCGATGTTTATCCCCTCCTTTTTCACAGGCCATTTGATCGCGCGCTTTGGCACAACCAAGATTGTTGCAGCAGGCCTATTCATTCTGGCTTGCGCGGGTGCTGTGGCGTTGCAAGGTGTCAATGTTGAAAACTTCTTCCTTGCCTTGATCTTATTGGGTGTGGGTTGGAACTTTGGCTTTATTGGCGCAACAACGATGCTGGCATCGGCACATAATCCCGAAGAAAAAGGAATTGTTCAGGGCATGAACGACTTTTTCGTCTTTGGCGGTGTGACGGTCGCGTCACTGTCATCTGGTGGCTTGATGAATTGTTCTGGTGGCTCTCCTGTGGAAGGATGGACCGCCGTGAATATTGCGATGGTTCCGTTTTTAACACTTGCAGGCGGGGCTTTGATCTGGCTCGCCATGCAGAAACGTCGTGCCTAAGCCTATTTCGTACGGCGTGTTCCAACGCCGATTTTATCCAAAACCGCCTCGATCCCTGCGGGGGCAGAGGGCGTTGTGACTTGCGCCTTTAGCGCGTCAAATCGAATGCGCAAGGCAGCCTTTTCAATGTCATCCAAATCATTCCATGATCGCCCCTGCAACCCCATGACCAAGGCATAATAGGCAATGAAATGGGGCCGCGACCCTGATTGTAACAGACGCAGATATCCAGCATCCGCGCCCATTTCACGTAACTCTTCAGCGCTCGTAATCCCAGCGCGGGCAAAGCTTTTTTCCACCGCAGGGCCCAGATTACGGATCGAGGATATGGGATCAGCCATCCATCAAGCTTTCGGCAAATTCGCATAGACCGCGCAGGGCTTCGCCAAAGCGATCATCTGCAATTGTGATTGCCACACGAATATGACCTGCCGCAGAGGCACCGAAACTTTCCCCAGTCATCACGGCAATGGA
>JAAEZW010000333.1 GCA_018222665.1 Paracoccaceae bacterium | reverse complement strand
TCAACTTTGCAACAGGAAATCAAATGTCCCAATTGCCAATGATCCTTGAACTGGGTGTGGGCAGTGCCCTGCGTTCAGGAAGCTATACCAAAGCCGCCTGCCGTGCAGTGCGTGACGCCCTGTGGCGCAATTCGATCAATTTGGTCGAAGTCTTTGGCGCAGAGAAAAGAAGTATGCAAATTACGGCCGAAATCGCCTGCCAAAATCCTGATGCCATTGACCTTACCGCGGTTCAGGCGGAATTTCCCTATGGCAACGTAACTGTCACAGCCATTCAAGGTGGTTTGGACATTCCAAACCCAAATAAACCGGATCAACCCCGTGCAATTATTGCACATGCGGCGATCATCGTGTCACTGGATGTCACGAAAAAGGAGCATGCGGCATGAAGCGGTTGATTTTGGAAATGGGATCGGGTGCCGACCTATATGGTATGGATTATACCAAGGCGGCACTCAGGGCGTTTAACGATGCAATTCGGCACAGTTCGATCATTCTGTTTCGTTCGCTTGATTTGGATCATTCAGTGATGAACGTCAAAGTAACGATTGGCGTGCAGGACCCCGAACAAGTTGATGTTGACCGCCTGATGGCTGAAGTGCCGCGTGGCAATCCGCAGATCAACGTTGTCTTTGGCGGCCATAACATCACAACAACCGCGGGTGAAAACCCAACCGTGGTGGCCACCTGCGCGATTGAAGCCTTTGTTCCTAATCTAGGTCAGGATTGGAGCGTCACCTAAAACCGATTGCACCTGAAAATATCATGTGCATTCATCAAATGAAAAGTGGTGGAGAAAAGAATGCTAGAGCAATCCCAAATTGACGATTTCCAAAAAAACGGCGCTGTGTTGTTAAAAGGTGTTTTCGCGAGTTTTGTTGAAATAGCTCGCGAGGCAATCGAAGAAAACATGCAAAATCCCAGTTGGCGCGAACGTACCTATCGCCCTGATGATGGGGGACAGGCGTTTTTTCAGGATTATGTTGTTTGGGATCAGTTTGATGGGTATCGCCGTTTGGTGCGGGACTCTGCCATGCCCGAATTGGCCGCAAAATTGATGCAATCAAAAACCGCGCGTGTTTTTCATGATCATATTCTGGTGAAGGAGCCCGGAAATTCGGTCGTCACCCCATGGCATCAGGATCAGCCTTATTACCTGTGCGAAGGGCGCCAAAGCGTCAGTTTTTGGGTTCCCTTGGATCATATCCCGCGGGAACGTACGATTGAATATATCGCGGGTTCGCACAGATGGGGTAAAGATTTCAAACCACAGCGTTTTGATGGAACCGACCTGTTTGAAGGGGATACAAGCGAGGCGGTGCCAGACGTTGATAACCTGCGGGATGAATTGGATATCTTGGGGTGGGAAATGGAACCGGGGGATGCGGTTGCGTTCAACTTTCGCACGCTGCATGGCGCCCCCGCCAACGCCTCACCAAACCGCCGCCGTGTGATTTCGATGCGTTGGGTTGGGGATGACGCTGTGTTTGCTAAACGGCTTGGAACCACGTCACCAGCGTTTCCAGATTTAGACTACACACCCGGTACGCCTTTTGATGCGCCCGAGTTTCCGGTTTTATATTCAGAATAAAAAAAGGCCCCGCAAATGATGCGGGGCCAGTCCAACAGGGAGGTGCACAAAAGTACACTGCTGTATGTACTCGCTGTTACATTCAATTACAAGAATATAAATAATACCTTATTGTCGCAGGGCAGGATCTAGTGGTAGTTGGGCCACAATTTAAACGGTTTAGGTTGTAAAACCTTTGGCAAATACCTCTGTAATGGAACGCAGCATGACGCACACTTCAAATAATACTGCCGATGAATTGATTGATCTTCTTACTCTTGAGGAACAAGTTTATATTCTTGCGGGTGCGGATTACTGGTCGACCCCCGCGATTGATCGGTTGGGGATCGCAAAGTTGCGTGTGACAGATGGGCCAAATGGTGCGCGCGGCAGTGGTTCAATCATTGGCGGGGTCACCGCGGCCTGTTTTCCTGTTGGTGTCGCACTGGGCGCAACCTGGGACGTGGATCTGGTACGCCGCATCGGAGCAGCCATCGCGGATGAGGTAAAATCAAAGGGCGCGCATATGCTGCTGGGTCCAACGATTAATATGCATCGCACGGTGACCAACGGGCGAAATTTTGAATGCTATTCCGAGGATCCTGAATTGGCGGCCGATCTGGCCGTGGCCTATATCACAGGTTTGCAGGGAAATGACGTGGCTGCGACGGTTAAGCATTTCATCGGGAATGAATCCGAGATTGAACGCACGACAATCAATTCGGCAATTGATGAGCGCACACTGCGTGAGGTGTACCTGCGCCCATTTGAGGCGGCCGTTAAAGAGGCCGATGTTTGGGGCATCATGTCGTCCTACAACAAATTGAACGGCATCTACACCGCAGAAAATGAATGGCTGTTGACCAAGGTTTTGCGCGATGAATGGGGCTATGACGGCATTGTGATGTCTGATTGGTTCGGATCACGCACAACGGCCTCCACAGTGAATGCAGGACTGGATTTGGAAATGCCCGGTCCAACGCGGGATCGGGGTGCCAATTTGGTTCAAGCGGTCCACGATGGATTGGTGCGTGCAGAAACGGTGCGTGAACGTGCGCTTGCCATGTTGCGATTGATGGAACGTGTCGGTTCCTTATCTGATCATCGACTCTTTGAAGAACATGCAGATAACCG
>JAAEZW010000332.1 GCA_018222665.1 Paracoccaceae bacterium | reverse complement strand
GCCCACCATTCACAAGATCAATGGGGCGAGGTTCACCGTGAAAGGCAATTACGCGGTTTTCGGGTTTGGGATTAGGTGGCGATTTCACCAATCCAACGAGTGCGGGTTGACGCAGGTGGTATTTAAAACTCAATACCCAATCCGCAGGCCAAAACGCCATGTCGTGCACCATGCTTTGGATGTAGATTTGTTCGATGCGATGCTGAGCAACGACCGCATCGCGATTTGCCATAAAGTGATCTAAAATCTCCGAATGTGCGCCCAGATCAAAGGTAAAAATCCCAGTCCCCGCAAGTGGCGTGGCATCGGGCGCCCCAACGCCCCATGTAGGCCCCGTGTCAATTGCAACCATTTTGGGCGTGTTATAGTCAAAAAATGGGTCAAGTGATCCGGTGATTACCGTGTCCAGATCAATGAATAACGCGCGCCCCTTTAGGCCAAAAAAATCCTGGGTAAAGACGGCCAATTTGGGCCAGCCCCCTTTTTTCCAGTGAAAGGACTCAAGGTCCAAATCGGGGATCGGATAGGATATAATAGCAGAGTCAAGGCCCTCCGCATCCTCGGTCAAGCAGACGAATTTGAAATCACCCGTGATGTTTGCGCGACACGCCGTATATAGGACATTCACATATGAAGCGGGATAAAGCGTCCCCCATTTCATGCAGATGATGACGCGATCTTTTGACATGATGTCCCATTTCCTTTTTCGGCAAGCTGTTGTGCAACTCTATCCAACAGGCTAAGAGAAAAGTCAAAGAACTAAAGGGCCGATCCAGAAATGAAGAAACTTTTTTTCGTGACAGGAACGCGTGCAGATTTTGGCAAGCTTGAACCGCTTGCCGTTGCAGCGCGGGATCAGGGCTTTGATGTGAATTTTTGGGTCACTGGCATGCATATGATGGAACGTTACGGCCTGACGAAGATTGAGGTTCAGCGCGTTCAGGGTGTGGGCGTTTCAGAATTCTCAAACCAGTATGAAGGCGATCCACAGGATGTGATCCTTGCCAAAACGGTCTTGGGATTTTCCGAATTTGTGCGGGACCATCAGCCCGATTTGGTGATCGTACATGGTGACCGGATCGAAGCATTGGCCTGCGCAATTGTTTGCGCCACAAACTATATCCGATGCGCACATGTCGAGGGTGGCGAAGTGTCGGGAACGATTGATGAGTTGTTCCGCCACTGCAACACCAAATTGGCCTTTTGCCATTTTGTAAGTTCACATTCCGCGGCTGAACGTGTCGCGCGTTTGGGGGAACCCAAAGAGTCGATATATGTGATTGGCTCTCCTGAATTGGATTTTCATTCGAAACCCTCTGGCGTGTCGATTGAAATGGTGCGTAATCACTATGACATCCCGTTTTCTGATTACGGCATCTGCACCTTTCATCCTGTCACATCGGAACAGGACACGATGGCAGAACAGGCCTCAAATTTGTTTGGGACGCTGGATGCATCTGGCAAAAATTTCGTGGTGATTTTACCCAATAATGATCCGGGTACAGACGACATTATGGCGGCAATCCACAAACTGCCCACGGATCGATTTCGGATTTTACCATCTATGCGGTTTTCCCATTTTTCTGAATTGATGAAAAATGCGGCCTGCATCGTTGGCAATTCATCTGCGGGTGTGCGTGAGGCCCCGTTTTTGTCCATTCCATCCTTGGACGTTGGCACCCGTCAAAATGCCCGTGCTCAAAGCGCATCCATAACCAGTGCCCGCGCAGAAGAGCGGGAACGCATTTTGGCGTTCTTGGAAAAGGATTGGGGTAAACGTTATCCTGCGAGTGATAATTTTGGACTAGGTAGTGCATCAGAACGCTTTGTCGAAATTATGCACCAAGACGCATTTTGGCAGGCAAAACTGCAAAAGGTCTTTGTCGATCATGTCTAGGACATTGCCATTAGGTTTGTGGGGTATCTACATTCGCCTGACAACACTGCTGCGCCCTTTGGTGCTTTGGAAAGTTAAGCGACGCTTGAGCGAGGGCAAAGAAGACGCGGCCCGTGTATGCGAGCGCTATGGTGTTGCAACGCATGACCGCCCTGCCAGCCCGTTGATATGGTTGCATGCCGTCGGTTTGGGAGAGGTGATGGCCCTGCGCGGTATGATCCCCATTCTGTCGCGCCACTGCCCCGATGCATATTTTTTAGTTACATCAGGCACACGACAATCTGCCGATGTTTTCAATAAAAACTTGCCGGATCGCACATTGCACCAATATTTACCACTAGATGTCAGAGAGTATTGCCAAGCATTTCTTGCCCATTGGAAACCAGATGTATGCATTTGGTCGGAACAGGAATTATGGCCAAACATGATTTGGAATATCGATCAGTCAGGCATTCCACAAATTGTCATCAACGCACGGATGAATGCAGCTTCCTTTAGATCGCGGCATCGTGCCAAGGGGATGTTTGTGGATATTTATGGGCGTTTTTCACTGATTTCAGCACAAGATGGCCAAACCGCTGCACATCTTCGCGCATTAGGCGCAAACGTGCGGGTTGATGGCTCGCTAAAACAGTTATCACCAGCTTTGCAAGTTAATCAGCGTGAATACGAAACACGGAAAATTGAAATTGGTGAGCGCCCTGTGTTATGCTTGGCTTCATCGCATTCAGCGGATGAAGCAGTGGCGCTTGCAGCGCTGGATGCACTGGACCCTGAAACACTCTTGATCATTGCGCCACGGCGGGTTGAACGGAGTTCTGAGA
>JAAEZW010000331.1 GCA_018222665.1 Paracoccaceae bacterium | reverse complement strand
AGCGATGGAACACCATCCAACACGCCACCTGAATAATCCAATCGCGTCGCCGCCCAAATGGTTTGGGGTTCTTCGGCATTGGGCAGGCGCGCGCCCCAATAAAACACCTCTGCCAAATCAGTCCCGCCACCCAGAAAAAGGGTTTGTGATCCACAATCAAGCCGCCAAAACTGCATCACTTGACTGCCCCCAAGGTAAGCCCCGCGATGAAATGTTTTTGCATCAAGAAGAACATAAAGACGGGCGGAATTGCGGCGACAATGCTGCCTGCACTCATCATATGATAGGCGGCGCGATACTGACTATTAAAGGCTGTGATGCCCGCAGTAACAGGTTGCGCATCGGGTCCTTGGGTTAGGACGATCGCCCAGAAATAGTCGTTCCAAATAAAAGTGAATATCAGCACGGATAGCGCCGCAATCGCGGGCTTCATCAAGGGCAGCACAACATAGACAAAGATTTTCCATTCTGCGACGCCCTCGACCCGCGCGGCTTCGATCAGGGAATAGGGCAGTGCACGGATAAAGTTGCGCATGAACAATGTGCAAAATCCCGTTTGGAACGCGATGTGGAACAGGATCAAACCCAGCTTTGTATCGTATAGATTCAGGTTAACTGTTAGGTCGCGTACAGGCACCATTAGAATTTGAAATGGCACAAAATTTCCCGCGATGAAAATGAAAAAGATCAAAAGGTTTCCGCGGAATTTATAAACGCCAAGGGCGAAACCTGTCATGGATGATAACGCCACTGCGCCGATCACCGTTGGAACAGTGATGAAGACCGAATTCAACAGATATTGCGGCATGTCGGATGCAAAGAACACGCGCCCATAGTTGTTGAAAAATTCAAAGGAAGAGGGCAGCCCCCAAAAGTTGCCCTTTACAAAATCGCCATCCGGTTTGATGGAAAAGATCATCACCGCGATCAATGGCAGCAGCCACAGAATAAGTGCAACGGGTAAAAACACCTGATAGCTGAACTGGCTCGCACGTGAGCGTTGTTGGATAGGAGTTGGAAACATTACCGGCCCTCCTTTTCATCGCGCCACATTTGATAGAGGAAGTACGCGATAAAGCCCAACATGATAAAGAACAAGACAACCGCAATCGCCGCGCCATATCCCATGCGGAAGCCAAATTCAGAAAGGCTTTCTTCGAACATGAAAAACGATAGCACGCGGGTTGAACCAAATGGTCCACCGTTGGTCATCACTGCGATAAAATCAAAGGACCGCAACGCTCCGATAATTGTGACCACAAAGGCGATAAACGTAGCGGGCCGCAGTTGGGGCAAAATCACGTACCACAGCATTCTAAATCCTTTGGCACCGTCCAAACGGCCGGCCTCAACCTGTTCTGGATCAACGGAATTCAAACCAGTCAGATATAGGATCATGCAATATGCCGTTTGCGGCCATAATCCAGCGGCGATGATCCCATAGGTGGCCGTTTTGGGGTTCCCTAACACACCGCCGCGAATGTCGATGCCAAACCAGCTCATCATCACGTCGAACAGTCCGTCATTTGGCAAATAGAACCAGCTGAACACAAGACCAACGACGACCTGGGAAATCACAAATGGAAAGAAGAATAAGGATTTATAGAGGCGGATGCCCGTCACAGTTTGGTTCAAAAATAACGCAATGAACAAACCCATCGGAATGGCGAGCAGATACAAAAGCAGCCATTTGATGTTGTTCCAGAACGATGTTTCAAACTTGCGATCCATTTTCTGATCGCCCAGGCCCAATAGCCGTTCGTAGTTATCCATCCCGACAAATGTTTTTTCGCCCAACCCATCCCACGCGTGGAATGAAATCCAAAACGATTGTCCAATTGGAACAATCACATAGGTTGCAAAAAACAAAACTGCTGGTAGCAGGAACAGCCAGGGCGTAATCGCGATATCGTTTTTACGATACCAGCTTTTGAATTTCGAAGGTTCAGTAAGGGCGGAGGACATCGAAAGGGCACCTTTGTGAATTACCGCATACGAAAAACAAAGGTGTTTCACGAATATGGTAATATGTGGGGCCGCTGTAAAAGCGGCCCCATAAATTGGTTCGATTATTTGTAGATACGCTGACGCGCGTCTTCCAAACGCTCTAGGATGTCATTTAGGTTGTCTGGGAATACCATGAATTCCTGAAGACCTTCCATGCCGACAGATGCCATCTCAGCTGGGAAATCACGGTCAAAGAACTGCATGATGCCACCACCTGCGTTGTTTGACAGCATGTCAAAGCCCTGCTGGATGAATTTGTCGTTAGATACAGACGCGTTTGCGTTCACGGGTAGCTGCCCCAATGCATCACCAGCGTTGATCGCTGTTTGTACCTCAGGCGATGTGACGTATAGCAAGAACGCTTTGGCCGCTTCTACGTTTTGGGCACCTGATGCGATGTGGAATGTATCTGTTGGCGCATCTTCTGCGTAATCAACATCTGGGTTGATGACTGGGAACTGATAGAAGTCCAGCTGATCATCGGTTAGCCCACCATCGCGGAATGCCGCAACCGAGAAGTTACCCATTAGGTATGCTGCTGCTTTGCCATCAATCATGAATGGCATTGCTTCTTGCCAGCTGTATGATTGGTGGTCTTCAATAAAGCCACCCATGTCGATCAACTGACGCCAGTTTGCAAATGTCGCGCGTACACGGTCATCTGTCCATGCAACTTCACCGTTGGCCAATTGAATGTGGAAGTCATAGCCATTTG
>JAAEZW010000330.1 GCA_018222665.1 Paracoccaceae bacterium | reverse complement strand
TCCCGAATCGCGCAGTCGCAGGCGATTTGCGCAATAGGATTTTTGCACGGCTCCACGCAGTCCGCTTTTCCAAGAATGACGTGACTTCATCCTTGGCGGAATAGGCTGTTTGTTCTTGACTCATTTTGGATGCAACAATCTTGGATTAGTGATGATGCCGATGATATCGGCCAGTAGGTTCAAAAAGATGTAGGTGATTGCGAAGATCAGTGCACATCCCTGCACTACGGGGATATCCCGACTGGTAACGGCGTCCACCATGAGCTGGCCGACACCTGGGTAAACAAAAACTACCTCAACCACGACAACACCCACAACCAGATAAGCTAGGTTAAAGGCAATTACCGTTGCGATCGGTGCCCATGCGTTTGGGAGGGCGTGTTTGAGGATCACTTCTCGTTGGGTCGCTCCCGATAAGCGCGCCATTTGAATGTATGGATTAGCCAACAGATTGATTATAGCAGCACGCGTCATACGCATCATGTGCGCGACAATTACTAACGTGAGTGTCAAGGCGGGTAACGCGCTGCGATAAATCCGTTCGCCAAGTGGTGTGGCCGCATCAATATTGGCAAGCGATGGAAACACAGGCCACAAGGCTGTCAAAAGCAAGATCAAGATGTATGCGACGAAGAATTCGGGAAACGAAATTGTTGTAAGTGTCGACGCGCTCACAATTTTATCGTAGTATGTGTTTCGATAAAGTGCAGCCGTGATGCCCAAAAATAGCGCAAGGGGCACCGCAATGATCGCCGTCATCCCCGCAAGGAAAAGTGTATTCCATAAACGTGGCGCAATAAGCTCCGCGACTTCTCTAGATCTATCCACACCTGAAGCTGCTCTGCCTGAAAAGGAAGTCCCGAGATCTCCTTGAAAAACTCCTACGATCCATTCGAAGTATCTAACATGTGCAGGCTGATCTAATCCAAGTTCGCGTCTAAACGCTGCTACTGTTTCTGTTGTTGCTGCTTGCCCGAGTACTGCTTCACCAAAATCGCCCGGTAACATTTCAATAGCTGCAAATATAATAACTGACACGATAATCAGCGTTACAACGCCCAAAAAAAGTCGTTGCAATACAGTCAAAATTATTGGGTGCAAGGTTAAATCCTCGTAATAAAACACCGCACAGGTGGTCTGTGCGGTGTTTATCGTTAATTTTATCTTATGCGAACCACCAGCGCTCTGATGCTTTATGCCCATCTAACTCCCAATTAGAGGCGACATCAGGGCCATGAGTAACTTTCTTGCTGTGGGCCATGATGTAGTTTGCAAACATTGGGCAGATTGTTCCTCCGTCATCGTTGACCAGGCGTTGACACTCAGCATACATTTCACTTCGTTTGGCGTCGTCGAGCTCGGATCGTGCTTGGATGACCAGATCATTAAACTTTGCAGAAGCATCCGTGCCTTTCCACGCTGTATCATTCCACTCAGTGTCGTTTGTGTAAGCGGCCGAGAACATCCAGTCTTCTGTTGGACGTCCGCCCCAGTAGCATGCAGACCAGCCTTTTTTATTCCATACATTTGACCAGTAACCATCCTTTGGTTCTCGAACGACTTCGATGTTGATCCCCGCTTCTGCTGCTGAAGCAGCAATTAGCTGCGCGGCATCTACTGCACCAGCAAATGCTGCTTCAGATGTACTAAGCTGGATAGCGCCAGAGTGACCTGATTTTTTGTAATGGAATGCGGCTTTATCCGCATCAAACTCACGCTGTTCTAGGCCAGATGCGTGGTAACGGTTTGCTGTTGAAATCGGGTGGTCATTCCCCAATGCACCATGACCCAACAAGATTTTGTCAACCAATTCCTGTCTTTTCAGAGAGTATTTTAGTGCCATCCGCAGATCATAGTTGTCAAATGGTGCAACGTTCAAACGCATTGGGAATGTGTAATGCAAAGTTCCAGTTACTTCTAAGATATCCAAATTTGGCGAGCGGGCTAACAAGTTTACGGTCTTTGGATCAGCTCCATCGATCAAGTCTACGTCACCATTCATGATAGCATTCTGACGAGCGGTCACATCGATCAGTGATATCAATTCGACTTCATCAAAATGGGCTGAATCTGCCTTCCAGTAGTTTGGATTTCGTTTAAATTTTTGCCTGACACCAGGATCAAAGTTTTCAAGGATATATCCACCAGTTCCAATTCCAGTATTTACGGCTAATGCACCGTCTACAACCGGCATGATGGAAAGGTGATAATCACTCATGATAAATGGGAAATCTGCGTTAGCCCCAGAGAGCTCAATAATAATGCGATTGGTCCCATCAGCTTTAATCGAAGAAATTGATGACAGCAGTCCCTTTGCTGCGGATTTTGAATCTTCGCCTCTATGGTAGTCTAAAGTCGCGATTACGTCTTCAGCCGTTAAGGTTTTACCATTATGGAATTCGACACCATTTCGAAGGTTAAAGACCCAAGTTTTAGCATCGGATGATTCATAACTCTCGGCTAACTCTCCTCTCAAAATTCCATCACTACCTACTTCAGTCAAGTGATTTGACCAGCAATAATTTGTATGGGTTGCCATACCATTTTCCGCTGTGCCTGGATCTAAGTTATCTGTTGTTGAACCATGGCGCATTCCTACCCTAAAAGTTCCACCCTTCTTGGGTGTTGCCGCTTCAACGCTACCAGCGATTGAAAGTGCTGTTGGAAGTGCGACGCTTGTTGCAAGCAAAGAGCGCACGAACGTACGACGGTCGATTTGACCCGTCTTG
>JAAEZW010000329.1 GCA_018222665.1 Paracoccaceae bacterium | reverse complement strand
GAACCAAAAGGTAACTTTGCCAAAGCTGTGCATTCACGCTTGCCAATTGTTGGCCTTTTGTACGACACACTTATGATCCCAACCCCGAAAAACCTGAACTGGATGTGGATTTGGGGCATTGTTCTAACATTTTGTTTGGGACTGCAAATTGTAACAGGCATCGTTTTAGCGATGCACTATACACCGCACGTTGATAATGCGTTCGCATCTGTTGAACACATCATGCGTAACGTGAATGGTGGCCATATGATCCGCTATTTGCACATGAATGGTGCGTCATTGTTCTTTATCGCGGTCTACGCGCACATTTTCCGTGGTTTGTACTATGGCTCATATAAGGCACCTCGTGAAATCACATGGATCATCGGTATGCTGATCTATCTTTTGATGATGGGTACAGCATTCATGGGCTACGTTCTACCATGGGGGCAGATGTCCTTCTGGGGCGCGACAGTTATCACAGGGCTATTTGGTGCGATACCATTCGTGGGTGATGCGATCCAAACATTATTGTTGGGCGGACCGGCTGTTGATAACGCGACATTGAACCGCTTCTTCTCATTGCACTACCTATTCCCATTCCTGATTGCAGGTTTGGTCATGGTGCATATTTGGGCATTCCACACCACTGGCAACAACAACCCAACCGGTGTTGAAGTTCGCCGCGGTTCAAAGGAAGAAGCCAAGAAAGACACAGTTCCATTCTGGCCATATTATGTGATCAAAGACTTGTTCGCATTGGCCGTGATTTTGGCGGTATTCTTTGCAATCGTTGGCTTTATGCCCAACTACTTGGGTCACCCAGACAACTACATCGAAGCGAACCCGCTTGCGACACCTGCGCATATTGTCCCTGAATGGTACTTCTTGCCGTTCTACGCAATCTTGCGTGCGTTCACTGCTGATGTTTGGGCCGTTCAGTTGGTTTCATTCGTCACCGGTGGAATTGTTGACGCGAAATTCTTTGGTGTGCTTGCAATGTTTGGTGCGATCGCGGTTATGGCGCTTGCTCCTTGGTTGGACACATCAAGCGTTCGTTCCGCACGCTATCGCCCACAGTTGAAGTTGTGGTTCTGGATCTTGGTCGCAGACTTCTTCTTCTTGATGTGGTTGGGCGCGATGCCAGCAGAAGAACCATATGCATCGCTTTCATTGATTGGTTCAGCATACTGGTTTGGATACTTCTTAATTATCCTTCCATTGTTGGGCGTCCTAGAAAAGCCCGCACCACAGCCAGCGACGATCGAGGACGATTTCGACGCGCACTATGGCAAAGCTGAAACGCCAGCTGAGTAAGAAAAGGGACTGAAAATGTTGAAACATTTCATCACAAGCGCAATCACGGCATTGACCCTGACAGCAGGCAGCGCATTTGCAGCGGGCGGAGCAGGCGAGATTGAGGATGCTCATTTCTCATTCGAGGGTCCTTTTGGGACATTTGATCAAGAGCAATTGCGCCGCGGTCTTAAAGTATACACTGAGGTTTGTTCAGCATGTCACGGACTAAAGTATGTGCCTCTGCGTACGCTTGCGGACAAAAACGGTCTTGGCTACTCAGAAGATCAGGTGCGTGCATATGCGGCAGAGAACTTTGAAGTATTTGACGCCGATTTGGACGATACACGCCCCGCAAAACCAGCGGATCACTTCCCTGCGAATGACTCAGTTGGTGCACCTGACCTGTCGTTGATGGCAAAGGCGCGTGCTGGTTTCCACGGCCCCTATGGCACTGGCATCAATCAGTTGGTTAAGGGCATGGGTGGCGCTGAATACATCGCCGCATTGCTGCATGGCTACACAGGTGTTGAGAAAGAAGAAGCTGGCGTAACGCTTTATGAAAACAAAGCGTTTCCTGGTGGTTGGATTTCAATGGGCCCACCCCTTGAGGATGAGTTGGTTGAGTTTGACGATGGTCACAAAAACGATGTGCACCACATGTCAGAGGACGTTGCCGCGTTCCTGATGTGGGCCGCAGAACCAAAGATGATGGATCGTCAGGACGCAGGGTTCCGTGGGGTACTGTTCTTAGCTGTTCTGTCCGTTCTACTGTACCTAACGAACAAACGTCTATGGGCGCCTATCAAGCACGCTCGTAACGATTAATCGTACAATAATTGATGTGAACAAGGCCCGCCGCGTGCGGGCCTTTTTTTGTCTCAAAGTTACGATCTATTTTACGTTGGTATTACGTCGGTGTCCGGGCCTGTTTTTGCTTTTGCAGGGCGCACCACAATATAAAACCGACGATCAAGATGTTTAGGAAATTCCACCCAATGCCATTCCAAAATGCGAAGTCATAAGATCCACTGACGTCATAAATCCAGCCTGACATCCAACCCCCAAGGGCCATCCCCATGATAGTGGCCATCATTACGAACCCGACGCGTTCACCCGCCACGCGCGCTGGCAGATATTCGCGCACAATGATGGCATAACTGGGCACTATACCGCCCTGCGACAGTCCAAAGATCAATGACACCAGATAGAGTGATGTGAGGCCGTCAGAGGGCAGATAAAGGATCAATCCAATGCACTGAAGGGTCGCGCCGATCAAAAGCGTTTTCACTCCGCCCAAGCGATCAGACAGCATGCCCGAGATTAAGCGAGAGATAACGCCACCCATCAACATCAGGGATAACATCTCGGCACCTGCGGTGGGGCCATATCCCAGGTCAACGCAATAGGCGACGATATGCACTTGTGGCATCGACATAGCGACACAGCATCCAAC
>JAAEZW010000328.1 GCA_018222665.1 Paracoccaceae bacterium | reverse complement strand
ACCCAAGAGATGATCCCGCATTGCGCACTGACTCAGCTGGGCATTCGAGAGAAGTTTTTACCAAAACAGGACGCCGTTCCTGCACCCGTCAAGTCAGGGGGCGGTGTTATTTTTCACCCACTGACACCACATGCAAGTTTGCGAAATCTGTCGAATGAATATCGCTGGTCATTTGATTTGCGCTATAACGTGACGGGGCAAAATACGGGACGCGACCATTTTCCTGATTTTGTTGCGCGTTCGCGCGCAAACCCAGCCTCTGAACTGCGCGATTGGCGGATCTGGAAGGACATGTGGGAAACCACCCGTGCGGATATCGCGGTGTCGGAACATATTAATCAACACGGTCGTTGGTCTGCGGATGGACCATACTGCGCATAATAGGACTTGAAATGGATAAAACCGTCAGACTTCGGACTGAGGACAACGTGGTTGTGGCCAATCGCGCGTTGGAGGCGGGGCACGACATTGGGGGCATCGTGGTGCGGGACGCCATTCCAGCTGGGCATAAAATCGCGTCATGTGATATCCCCTTGGGGGCGCGCATTTTGAAATACGGACAGACTATTGGCTATGCCGTGTCTGACATCCCCGCTGGCACGCATTTGCACACGCATAATGTTGAATTTCGCGCAACGGATGTTGCATACCAATTTGGCACAAATTTGCGTAATGTGGCACCTGTTCCAGAGCAAGAGCGCGATACATTCATGGGATTTCGACGCGAAAATGGCAGCGTGGGAACACGCAACTATATTGCCATTGTCACATCTGTGAATTGTTCCGCCACGGCTGCGCGGCGCATTGCGGACAGTTTTGGGGAAGAGGAGCTATCCCAATATCCCAACGTCGATGGTGTTGTGGCGTTTGTGCATGGCACAGGGTGCGGCATGGCAGGCGATGGTGAAGGGTTCGAGGCGCTGCAACGTGTTATGTGGGGATACGCCAAACATCCCAATCACGGCGGTGTCGTGATGGTTGGGTTGGGCTGTGAAATGAACCAAATTGACTGGCTGTTGGATGCCTATGGTTTGAAACAATCTCCGACCTTTCAAACCATGAATATTCAATCCGTTGCGGGTTTACGGAAAACGATTGAAATGGGTGTAAAAAAGGTACGCGAGATGCTGCCCATCGTGAATGCCGCGCAACGCACGCCGTGTCCTGCGTCGGAATTAAAGGTTGCGCTGCAATGTGGCGGATCTGATGCGTGGTCGGGGATTACCGCCAACCCCGCACTGGGCGAAGCCTGTGATTTACTGGTGGCCCAAGGGGGCACAGGCGTGTTGGCGGAAACGCCCGAAATCTATGGCGCCGAACATTTGCTGACAGAACGCGCGATTGATCGTACAACGGGGGATCGCCTGATTGGGCTGATCAACTGGTGGGAGGATTACACCGCCCGAAACCGTGGATCGATGGATAACAATCCCAGCCCCGGAAATAAAAAAGGAGGGTTAACAACCATCCTTGAAAAATCATTGGGGGCTGCGGCTAAAGGCGGGACAACTCCTCTGACGGGTGTTTATAAATACGCCGAACCCGTTCGAGCTAAGGGTTTCACATTCATGGATAGCCCGGGGTATGATCCAGCCTCTGTAACAGGTCAGATCGCGGGGGGGTGTAACCTTGTGTGTTTCACCACAGGGCGCGGATCGGCCTTTGGATCAAAGCCCGCACCAACCATCAAATTGTCCACCAACACGGCCATGTATCAACGGATGGTCGATGATATGGATATCAATTGCGGGGACATCATCACGGGCAGCGCGACAATCCAATCAAAGGGCCGTGAGATTTATGATATGTTTCTCCGTGTTGCTTCGGGTGAGGCATCAAAGTCCGAGGTACAGGGCCTGGGTGATTATGAATTTGTGCCTTGGCAAATTGGGGCGGTGATGTAGTGGTTAAACTTCTTCTTGCTGGAATTGGATTGATTGGTAAGCGCCATTTAAATCATATCTTGGAACACCCTGATTTGACGCTTGCGGGAATAATTGACCCAGTCGTCGAAAATCGCACAACCCCCGATGCGCCGGGTTTTGCCACGTTGGACGATGTGGATGTTGCGGCCGATGGAATTATATTGGCCACCCCGACAGATACTCACGCACCGCTGACCATTGCGGCGCTGGAACGGGGATTGCATGTGCTGGTTGAAAAACCTGTGGCCGCGTCCTTGGCTGAAGCGGATGAGATGATCGCCGCGTCAAAGCGCACAGGGAAAAAGATACTGGTGGGACATCATCGCCGCCATCATCCCTTGGTCAGCAAAACGGTTGAAATCCTATCTTTGGGTCAGATTGGCCGTCCCTTGGTGGCCTCGCTATTGTGGTGCATGAAAAAACCAGATGATTATTTCGATGTGGACTGGCGCAAAGGTGTGGATGGCGGACCCGTCAAACAAAACCTGATCCATGACGTCGATACACTGCGCGCCTTTTTTGGCGAGGTGACATCCGTTACAGGTGCAGGCAGCAATGTTATGCGCAATGCGCCGCGCCACGAAAGCGGTGGTGTGGTCCTAACATTTGACAGCGGGGCGATTGTCACGATCGCCTTTTCTGATGCCACGCCAACCCCATGGGGGTTTGAGGCAGGCACAGGGGAAAGCCCACATATCCCGAAAACGGCGCAAACCTCGATGCAGATTGCCTGTTCTAACGGGGGATTGGAGTTTCCGACCTTAAATGTTTGGAGTGGGGCCGCGCATTGGAATGAAAAGCCCGAAA
>JAAEZW010000327.1 GCA_018222665.1 Paracoccaceae bacterium | reverse complement strand
TACAACCTGCGCACGATAGGCTTCTGCTGTTTCCAATGCTTGGGCCGCTTCACCGCGGGCTTGGGCCAAGACGCGGTTTGCATAGGCATCCGCCTGCTTTTCCAAACGGTCGCGTTCTTGTTCTGCGGCCTGAACTTCACGGAACGCATCAATCACCTGTTCGGGTGGGTCAGCGCGGTCAAAGTTCACACGCACGATGTTGATACCACTTTCATAGCTGTCCAAGGTTGATTGGATCAATTCCTGCAAACGCACAGCGATCACACCACGATCACGGTTTAGGATCGGCGCCAATTCTGATTGCGCAATAATCTCACGCATCGCCGATTCAGATACCGCGCGAATTGTTTGCTGTGGATCACGCAAGTTGAACAAATATTCGGACGGGTCATTGATGTTCCAAACAACTTCGAAATCAATATCGACGATGTTTTCATCCCCTGTCAGCATCAAACCAGCATCGCTTCCGCGACCGCCAATCCCAATGCTTTCAGTTTGTTCACGCGTTACTGGCAACACTTCGTACTTAACCAAGGGCCAAGGCGCAAAATTCAGGCCCGGGTTTCCAACAGAGCTGAATTCGCCCAAAAACAATTCAACAGATTTTTCTTCGGGCTTAACCGTATAAAAACTTGCAAACGCCCAAAGTCCGATCGCAAGCAACGCGCCAAGCCCCAGCATTCCGCGAATGCTTTCTGGACCACCGCTCCCTTGACCCCCGGATCCACCTGATCCACCGTTTCCGCCGCCCATTAGAACGCGAAAACGCTCTTGGCCTGCGCGCAGCATTTCTTCGACTTCGGGGGGGACCTGTCCTGATTGACCAGAGGGGCGACGATTACCACGGTCATCGTCATTGTTCCCCGTTGGTCGGTTATTACCAGATCCATTGCCGCCCCACGGGCCGCCAGAGTTTCCAGCCATTAAAATTTCCCTTTTTGCTTTGTTTTACACAAACTACCCTAAAACTGGGCAGGATGTAGAATTTTTCAAGAACTTCTCGTTGGATTTCGCATTGTTACCAATTCTTCGGCCATCGTCGGGTGAACTGCAACCGTACGATCAAAATCCGCCTTAGTTGCCCCCATTTTCACGGCAATCCCCGCCAATTGAATCATTTCACCCGCGTGTGGCGCGACAATATGACATCCAAGAACCTTGTCCGTTTCTTGCGAGACTATCAATTTCATGAACACACGCTCTTCCACGCCGCCAAATCCTTCGCGCATGGATTTAAAGGATGTAGTGTAGACATGCACCTTTTCTTGGGCTTCTGCTTCTGCCTCGGATAAACCAATCGTGCCCATTTCAGGTTGCGTAAAAATCGCCGTTGGGATCAGATCGTGATCAGGTGCTGTTAGCACGCCTTTGAACACAGTATCGACAAAGGCCATTCCTTCGCGAATGGCAACTGGGGTCAGGTTTGCACGATCGGTCACATCGCCAACTGCATAAATCGACGGCACCTTGGTTTGCGAATAGGCATCAACGATAATTTCGCCCTTGCGCCCCAATTCCACGCCCAGCGCCTCAAGCCCCAGACCATCGGTATTGGGTGTCCGCCCTGTTGCAAACATCACCTGATCAACCTGATGAACCGCGCCATTTGTGTCCGTCACTGACAAGCCCTGTTCGGTTTTTTCAATACTGGCCACATTGGTATTTGTCCGAATATCAACACCATGGGCCCGCATGCCGTTTGCGACATGTTCGATAGCCTCGGCATCGAAGCCGCGCAGAATTTGATCCCCACGATAAAATTGCAAAACCTCGGTGCCCAAACCGTTCATGATCCCCGCGAATTCCGATGCGATATATCCACCGCCAGCGATAATCATGCGTTTTGGCAAAGCGTCCAAATGAAACATCTCATTTGATGTGATTGCGTGTTCGATCCCTTGAACCTGCGGAAGCACAGGGCGCCCACCAACTGCGATCAAAATATGCTGTGCATTGAACCTGCGCCCATCTGATAGCTCCACAGTATGTGGATCAATCAGAGTTGCACGCGCGTCATGGGTTTCCACCCCTGATCCAGACAACAGATTGCGATAGATGCCCTCTAATCGATCCAATTCAGCGTTTAGTCGCGTTTTGAAAGCATCCCATGAAAACCCGTCATCCGTAACCGACCAGCCATAGGCACGTGCCAATTCAAAGGCCTGTGGGAATTCGCTTGCATAGACCATCAATTTTTTGGGGACACATCCGCGAATAACGCATGTCCCGCCGTAGCGGTCTTCTTCAGCCAATGCCACACGCACGCCCTCGGCTGCGGCAACACGGGCTGCGCGCACGCCACCAGAACCGCCGCCGATTACAAATAGATCATAGTCAAATGCCATATTAACTCTCGATATCAGAAAATAGGTTTTCGTTCGTATCGCCCATCATTTGCCGGACTTCCGCATCGGCACCCGTTTCCCATTCTGTGCGCACGCTTCCGTCTGCGTTGCCGACAACTACGGCATTACACATATCAATGAACAGTCCGTTTTCAACCACACCCGGGATTTGATTAATTGCATTTGCCAAGGCCTTTGCATCCGAAATCTGTCCCATGTGAAGATCAAGGATAAAGTTCCCCTCATCTGTCACGAATGGGGCGTCGTCCGCCATTCTGCGTGTGATTTCAATTCCTTGATATCCTTGCGCGACTAAGAGGTTTGCGATCAATTTCTGCGTGGCGTCCGCACCGAATTGCAAAACCTCAATCGGAAGCGGGAATTTCCCCAGGGTTTCCACACGTTTTGAGG
>JAAEZW010000326.1 GCA_018222665.1 Paracoccaceae bacterium | reverse complement strand
ACTTAAAAGCATGTATCGTAGGAAACGTGTAAGCATGTTTCTTTGTGCGAAAAAAATACTAACTTGCCAAGTCACAATCTGGCGATAGGCTAGTGATCAGGAGTGAGTGAAAATGAATACCGATCCCAGTTCCCTAAATAGCCGATCTTTGTCAGGGCAATTTTTGATTGCGATGCCTGGAATGGGGGACCCGCGGTTTGACAAATCGTTAATTTTTCTTTGCGATCACAATGATGAGGGGGCGATGGGTTTGATCGTGAATAAACCCATCATCGAAACGGATTTTGCCGAGATTTGTGATTTCTTGGATATTGACTGCCCACAAGAAAGGGATGTTCCCGTTTTATATGGTGGCCCCGTGGATACCCAAAAAGGGTTGGTTTTGCATTCACCGGAATTTCACACAACCAAGTCAAACGAACTATCCTCGAGTGCCTATAGTCTAACTGGAACGCGCGATGTGATTGAAGCCATGGCACAGGGTGTCGGGCCAAAATCCGCCTTTCTTGCGATGGGATACGCGGGCTGGGGCGCGGGACAGTTGGAACAAGAGCTTAAGCAAAACGCATGGCTTGTTGGAACCTGTGATCATGATCTGATTTTTGGGGAAGATCACGATGTGAAATGGGAAATGGCCCTGATGCAGGCGGGCGTTGATCCGCGATTGTTGATGCCCTCAGTTGGGCATGCCTAGCTTCTTGGCGCAGCGGCGCGTGTTAAGCGATCATTAATTGCAATACCAAGGCCATGGTTGGGAATGGGTGCAACGGCGATTTTCGAACCCGCACGTGCATCTAATTCATGTAGCATTGAAAATAGGTTTGCCGTTGCTTCGCGCAAGTCGGCAGTGGGCGATAGGTTTACATCACCCTCTATTTCTCCAAAACCCAGTGATTTTTCATCGGCCCCAAATTCGGTTGCATTTAAACGCACCGATGCGTTGGGCGCATAGTGAGAGGTGAGTTGTCCTGGTGCTGTGATAAATTCCACATCCGTTAAGGTTTTGATGTCTGTCCCAAGAACAGTCTGGATTTCTTCGATTGTAATGTTTCCGGGGCGCAATATCACTGGATCATCCAATAGGCTGATGATTGTGGATTCAACACCCATCTCGCACGCACCCCCATCAACCACCGCATCAATGCGTCCATCTAATCCTGCAATCACATGATCCATGGTTGTCGGGCTGATCTTACCCGACGGGTTGGCCGAGGGGGCGGCCACGGGACGCCCCAGTTTCGTCAGCAGCGTTTGTGCAACGGGATGTGCAGGCACACGAATGGCAACCGATGGCAAACCCGCACGTGCCAGTTGTGAAATCGCACAATCCCGCTTTGCGGGAAGGATCAAAGTCATGGGGCCGGGCCAAAACGCATTTGACAACGCTTCAGCCGCCTCAGACCACTCCACATAATCGCGCGCCATTGCGGGGGATGCCATGTGGCTGATCAGGGGATTAAAGCTTGGCCGGCCCTTGGCTTCGTAAATTTTGGCAACGGCCTGATCGCTTAGGGCATCTGCCCCCAACCCATACACTGTTTCCGTTGGCAGCGCCACAAGTCCCCCATCCGCCAAAATTTGCGCGGCCTGTTCGATGTCGTGATGCGATGATCCAAACTGTTGTGTTTTCATGGGTATGACGCTGCGTTTAGGTTGCCCGATCTATTAGCGGCATCTTATCCATATGACCAGCCCACAGACCATAATGAGGTTGATCAGATGCCGTTTCGTGCGCCCGTTTCTGAATACGAATTTATGCTTCGCCACGTCATTGAGTATGACAAAGTCGCCGCAACAACAAAGTTCCAAGACGCAGGATTGGATGTTGTTGACGCCATTCTGAATGAGGCTGGCAAGATGTGTAACGAAGTTATGGCACCTGTTCAGCGCAATGGGGATTTGCATCCTGCCGTACTGGAAAATGGCGTTGTGCGCACCTCCCCTGGATTTGCCGACGCCTATGGTGCAATCGCATCGGGTGGATGGATTTCAACCTCGGCTGATCCTGAATACGGTGGCATGGGGCTTCCGATGACGGTCACGACAGCAGTCAACGAAATGATGTCTGCCGCATGTTTGTCCCTGCAACTGGCACCCTTGATGACACAAGGTCAGATCGAAGCGCTTGAGGCACATGCAGATGAACAGATAAAAGCGCTGTATCTGCCTAAACTGATTTCGGGTGAATGGACCGGTACGATGAACCTGACCGAACCACAGGCGGGATCAGATGTTGGCGCGCTAAGTTCCAAGGCTATTGATAACGGTGATGGGACTTACGCGATCACGGGACAAAAGATATACATTTCCTGGGGGGATAACGATTTCGCGGAAAACGTCTGTCATCTGGTTCTGGCGCGCCTCCCGGATGGACCAAAAGGGACCAAGGGGATTTCACTGTTCCTGGTACCCAAACGGATTCCCGATGCAGTTGGCAAACCGGGTGTGGCCAACACGTTAAAGGTTGTAAGTCTAGAACATAAAATGGGCCTTCACGGATCCCCAACAGCGGTCATGCAATATGACGGTGCAACGGGTTGGTTGATCGGCGAACCGCACGATGGCATGCGCGCAATGTTCACGATGATGAACAACGCACGATTGGGTGTTGGCGGTCAGGGCATCGGTGCCGCCGAAGGCGCGTTTCAACATGCCTATGCTTATGCCGAGGGGCGTAAACAAGGGCGCAGTCCGATCGCCGATGGTACGGGGACCATATTGGACCATGCTGATGTGCGGCGTATGCTTGCGACGATGAAGGCGGA
>JAAEZW010000325.1 GCA_018222665.1 Paracoccaceae bacterium | reverse complement strand
GGTCACCTTCATCGTGCCGATTTCCGCCGCGATCGAGCTTGACACGCGCGCAGCTACCATCAAGCCCCCAAGAACGGGGCCAAGTTCACGCACCATACCAATGGCAACTATGCTGGGCACGACTGCCTCGGCGCTGAAACGCGCTCCCCCTGCATAAATTTGCAAGGCCAATGCGCCCCCTGTGAAAAACGCGGTTAGGCCCACCACAGGCAGCGACAGCCACCCAATTTGCACCAAGGCCTGAAAAAATTCACGCGGATAAAATGGAGGCAGGGCCAAATGTTTTACGGTATTTGCCGCGAAAATCACAATGCGCCCAATGCTTGCCAGCATGGCAAGTACCGCTGATCCAAGTGCGCCAAGTGCACCCGTCATCCCATATCCCCTGCATATCTGCGCTGATAGCGCCCGCCAAGAGAGGTTAGAATTTCATATCCAATTGTACCAGCGTTTTCTGCCAGAACGTCAATTGTTTGCCGATCGTTCAATAATTCCAGACTTTCAACAGGTTGGGTCAGCAGTGTGACATCCACCCCGATTAGATCCATCGAAATGCGCCCCACTATGGGGCAGGCTACATCACCCGCATATAGGGCCGTTTTGCCGCCCATGGCGCGAATAATCCCGTCGGCATATCCCGCAGATACGGTCGCAATGCGGCGTGGTGTGGGCGCGCGCCATGTGTTAGAATAGCCAACGGTTTCGCCCACATCGACCTCGCGCGTTTGAATGATGGGGATGTTCACCTTGGCAACGGCGCGGGCCTCTTCAAAGGGGAAGCCGCCATATAGCCCCACGCCAGGGCGGGTCAGATCAAAATGATAGTCAGACCCCAATAATATCCCACCTGTGGCCGATAGCGATTTGGGAATATCCAAGTCATCGGTCATTTTATGGAATTCGGCCAATTGTTTGGCGTTCATGTCGTGATCCGGGTCATCAGCACAGGCCAAATGGGACATGATCAGTTTGGGGTTCAAGGGCAGGGCCAATTCGCGCACCGCATGCCATTCAACAGGTTCCATGCCCAAACGGTTCATACCGGTGTCCAACTGAATGCCAAAAGGATGATTGGGCAAGGTTTCCACATGCCTTATTAAGTGACCAACAGAATTCAAAAGCGGCGTTAGGCGATATGCACGGATCAGCTCCGTGTCCCCTTGCATATGCCCGCCAAAGACAAAGATCGTGGGGGCGTTGCCTACGGATTTACGCACAACCACCCCTTCTTCTGCCACCGCGACAAAAAAGGTTTGAACGCCTTCTTTTCGCAATGCTTTGGCCACAAACCCAGCGCCCAGGCCATAGGCATTCGCCTTTACCACCGCGCCTGTTTCGCCGCTGGTTTTTTCATTCAATTCGCGCCAATTCGCGCGAATGGCATCTAAATCAATACTTAACGTGGCTGTACTCATACCCTCGTTTTGACAGTCTTAGCATTTAGGTCAAGCGGATTCTCGGTTGCATTGCGTCGCAAAGCACGTTGATATACGGGCTTAAGGGTGCAAAAATTATATTTGATAAAGTTACGCTCTTGCTGATTACGGCGATTTTGGGCTTTGGCATATGGAATATTCAGCGGTTTATGGAAGATCTCAAAAATGCCCATGCAAAGGTATTGAAACAATACAACCTAGTCCGCGCCATTTATGCAGAAATTGATTTTAACACGACGGATGTGGAAATCTTCCTAACGAAAAGCCCGTCACGGCCCGTATTGCGCAAGGCGATGGCGGAGCGTGATGACCTTATCCCTCACATAACAGACGCCCGTCACATATGGACAGATACACCTGATGGGTGGGTTCGTTTTGTAAATCTGCCGACACGGTGATGTAACTTGCGCCAAATTCTGCCGCGGCATTGGTTAAATACTCCAAAAATTGTCGTGCGCAGCCCTGTCCACGGTAGCATTCATTAATAAACAGTTGATGCAAATGTAGGCCCGATGTCGCGCTATACAGGCGGGACATGGGAAAATAGGCCATTAATCCGATAACCTGTCCGCGATCCTCGGCCAATTTGACAAGCAGTTGCGTTTCAGGATCACTCAGAACTTGCTTAAAAAAGGCGGGATCCAATTTTGACTGATCATTATGAAAGGCGCAGAGCGCCCCGATCTTGGCACATACGATTTCGGTGTCTGGTGCGCCCGCGATCCGCAGTTGAAATTTTGACATGAAAATACCTAACACCTAATGCGTGTAAGTTGAGCATAGCTGCAAATTTTTTCCAAGCGAAAACGCAGGGTTTAGTATTCGTTGTCCTGTTGCCAGGGTTTTGCAAGGTTTCCAAATTTCGTGAAGCGCCCTTCGAATGACAGATCAACGGTTCCAATTGGGCCGTGACGCTGTTTGCCGATGATTACCTCGGCGCGGCCATGCAGGCGTTCCATTTCTTCTTGCCACTGCGCCATTTTTTCCAAATCGTGATCGCCGGGTTTTTCGCGTTCTTTGTAGTATTCTTCACGGAACACAAACATCACCACATCCGCGTCCTGTTCAATCGAACCAGATTCCCGCAGGTCAGACAGCTGTGGGCGCTTATCATCGCGATTTTCCACCTGACGCGACAACTGGGACAGGGCAATCACAGGGATATCCAATTCCTTGGCAATTGCCTTCATCCCTTGGGTGATTTCGGAAACTTCGTTTACACGGCTATCTTTGGCAGAGGCGGGGCGGACCAGTTGCAGGTAGTCGATGATCAATACATCTAAACCATGGGTGCGTTTCAACCGACGCGCCCGCGCCGCCAGCTGTGAAATTGGCAGGGCAGGTGTGTCATCGATATACAGC
>JAAEZW010000324.1 GCA_018222665.1 Paracoccaceae bacterium | reverse complement strand
CCTATGATGCCATGAAACATGGGGCGATGCCCTTGTTGGCGGATGCGCGCGTGGGATTGGGTGAACTGTCATCCGCACTGGGCGATCATAAATCAGCGGTCTCAATTGATGGATTGAAAGAGGATTGGTTTGCCAAGGTGGACCCGCTGACTGATGCGCCATCTGACAGCAATGCATTGGCCACTGACATGCAGGTGATTGGCGCGGTGCAACGCAGCGCAAGCGACAACAGCGTGGTCATGTGTGCCGCGGGCACGATGCCGGGCGAGTTGCACAAACTGTGGAAAGCAAACCGCCCCATGTCCTATCATATGGAATATGGCTTTAGCTGTATGGGATATGAAATCGCGGGTGCCATGGGCATTAAAATGGCTGAGCCTGAACGCGATGTTTTATGCTTTACAGGTGATGGCACTTATATGATGGCCAATTCCGAAATGGCGACTGCTGCCATGATGGGCGTGTCGTTTACTGTAATTGTCACGGACAACCGCGGATTTGGCTGTATCAACCGTTTGCAAATGGGCACAGGCGGGGCAGAGTTTAACAACCTGCTAAAAGACGCCGTGCATGAAACGCCATCGGCCATTGATTTTGCGGCACATGCGGCATCCATGGGGGCAACATCGGTTAAGGTCTCCTCGATCAGTGAACTGGAAGAGGCACTGGCCAAACGTGGTGATATCACAGGCCCATATGTAATCGTGATTGACACAGATCCCTATCCTAGCACACCACATGGTGGTTCCTGGTGGGAGGTTGGCGTGCCAGAGGTCTCTGTGCGTTCAGAGGTTAATGACGCATGGGAAACCTATCGCCAGGGCAAAGCCACCCAAAAAACGGTATAACGGAGCTTGCGCATGTCTGATCTGCTGAAAAAACCCTTTGGCAAACGTGGCAAGGTCCACCAAATCACGCCCGAAAGCGCGGGTTGGCGCTATGTTGGATTTTCCCTCTATCACCTAAAGGCGGGGGATAGGGCGGCCGAAGCGACAGGGGATCGCGAAGTGATCCTTGTGTTGGTCGAAGGCAAGGCCGCAATCACGGGTGCAGGACAGGATTGGGGTGTTTTGGGGGATCGGATGAACGTGTTTGAAAAAACACCCCCCCATTGTTTGTATCTGCCAAATGGTACGGATTGGAGCGCGGTTGCGGAAACCGATTGCGTTTTGGCGGTCTGTTCCGCGCCCGGGATGGGCGGCCATCAGGCCCGCCGCATCGAGCCCGATGGCATTACTCTGACTGAACGGGGTAAGGGCACAAACACCCGCCACATCAACAATATCGCCATGGAAAATGAGGATTACGCCGACAGCCTATTGGTAACAGAGGTGTTTACGCCCGCAGGCCATTGGTCATCCTTCCCCAGTCATCGCCACGACGAAGATGACTATCCCCGCATCACCTATCTTGAGGAAACATATTATCACCGCCTTAACCCTGAAAATGGATTTGGCATTCAGCGGGTTTATACCGATGACGGTCAGTTGGATGAAACCATGGCGGTTTCTAATGGGGATGTGGTTCTGGTTCCGCGCGGGCATCACCCATGTGGCTCGCCCTATGGGTTTGAAATGTATTACCTAAACGTCATGGCAGGCCCCTTGCGCAAATGGCGCTTTGTTCCGGCACCCGAAGTTGAATGGATCATGCAGCGGGATGCAGATTAAGACGCGCTCTGAATGGGTTTTTTCACTCGATTGCGGTCACCGAAATGTAATTTACGTAAGGTTCAAAATATCTACATCGATCTGATCTCCTCAGAAACAGCTTGTGCGTATGACATCTGATATATTGCGGTACAAGTTTTCGCCTCAGGATGCGGGGCATATCAGGCATCTGATGTCATTGATGGTTTCTTCACTGACCGACACAGGTGTGAAACAAACACCATTTCACATGCGTTCAAAAGTATTAGTAACAATGGTTAATGGGTGTGTTCCACAGTGAATAGTGGAAATTAAAAATACTTTGCAATTTAAGTATTTTTGATTAAGTTATATCCCATAACTATTTAATGACAGGGAAATGTAAAATGGACAGAAGATCCTTCATCAAAGCAACCGCTGCAACTGCTGCGGCGGGTGCGATAATGCCAAATCTCGCAAGCGCGGCCACCAGCCGACTAAGAGTTTCAAATTGGCTTCCAGCACAACACCACATGAATTCACATGCCCTAGTAAATTGGGGTGCTGCACTTTCTGATGCATCTGGAGGCACGCTAAAATTGGCGGTTGATCCTGCGCCGATCGCTCCACCACCCGCGCAGTATGATGTGGTGCGCGATGGTGTGGCCGATATTGCATATCACGTGATGGCCTACACACCTGGTCCTTTTGAAATCGTTCGTGGGGTTGAACTTCCGTTCTTATCTCCAAACGCAGAAATTGGATCACAGGCTGCTTGGGATTGGTATGATCGCAATGTAGGATTTGATAAAGAATTCGAAGATGTGAAAGTTTTAACATTATTCGTACATGGCCCGGGTGCGGTGCATTCTAAAAAGCGCATTACAACTCTTGAAGAATTGGCCGGGGTCAAACTTCGTGTTGGCGGCGGCGGTGTTGCGATGTCTGAGGCATTGGGGGCAACCCCCGTGGCGATGCCAGCATCCAAAGCATATGAAGCGATCCAAAAAGGTGTTGCAGATGGTGCAATGTTCCCATGGGAGTCGATTAAAGGCTTCAAACTGGGTGAGCTGTTGTCACATCATTTGGAAATTCCAGGTGGGCTTTATACAACGCCATTCGCGGTTATCATGAACCGAAAGAAATACGATAGTCTGTCTGATGACCACAAACA
>JAAEZW010000323.1 GCA_018222665.1 Paracoccaceae bacterium | reverse complement strand
GCGACCCCCGGCGTGACAGGCCGGTACTCTAACCAACTGAGCTACAACCGCGCGTGAGGAGCGTAGTATGGCTTGACACGATAATGGTCAAGCGGACATTTCGAAATTTTTCACGATTTGCAGAAAAATTTTGCTACTTCTAAAATTTTGCCAAAAAACACCGCACAATTTCATCTTGGTTTTTGTAAGTGCAAAAACAAAAAACCAGTTTTGCACAAATTTTTTGAAAATATTCAGGTGCCTGACCTTGCACCCTGGCCCACATAAAGGCATCTTTATTTCAACCGAGTCTGCTTGAAATGCGATGCAGTAAGGCACATTTATCTGATCTGACACGGAAACGGTGCGCGTTGCCATATTTGGGACAGTCGCTGTTTTGCTAAAAAAGGAACGAGCATGAAGTCACCATTAAATGCCTCTTACCCTGTGTTGCCACTGCGCGATATCGTGGTTTTCCCACATATGATCGTGCCCCTATTCGTAGGTCGGGACAAATCTGTCCGCGCCCTAGAAGAGGTGATGCAGGAAGACAAACAAATTCTATTATCCAGCCAACAGGACCCATCAGAGGATGATCCAACATCGGATCAAATCTATCGCATGGGGGTTTTGGCCAATGTTTTGCAATTACTGAAACTGCCCGATGGCACAGTAAAGGTGCTGGTTGAGGGACAGTCCCGCGTCAAAATCAATGAGTTCATTGATAACCCGAACTTCTTTGAAGCAACCGCAGAATATGTCGAAGAGGACATGGGCGATGATGCCACAATCGAGGCATTGTTACGCTCAGTTTCAAAAGAGTTTGAGCGTTACGCCAAAATCAAAAAGAACGTCCCAGAAGAAGCGCTAACCGCAATCGCCAATTCGACTGAACCGGATAAGCTTGCGGATTTGGCAGCGGGCCATTTAGGCATTGAAGTGGCCGACAAACAAGATTTGTTGGAAACCTTGATTGTCAGCGATCGTCTGGAAAAAATCTATGGCCTGATGCAGGGCGAAATGAGCGTTCTTCAGGTCGAGAAAAAGATTAAAACGCGCGTTAAATCGCAGATGGAACGCACGCAGCGCGAATATTATCTGAACGAACAGATGAAAGCGATTCAAAAGGAACTTGGGGATGGCGAAGAAGGCCAAAACGAAGTTGCCGAGTTAGAAGTGCGCATCAATGGAATGAAGCTAAGCAAAGAGGCGTTGGAAAAAGCCAATGCCGAGGTCAAAAAGCTGAAGACCATGTCGCCGATGTCTGCCGAGGCGACCGTGGTGCGCAATTATCTGGATTGGATTTTGTCCATTCCGTGGGGCACGAAATCCCGCGTGAAAAAGGATTTGGGCCGTGCCGAGCGTATTTTGAACGAAGACCACTATTCCTTGGATAAGGTCAAAGAACGCATTGTCGAATATCTGGCGGTGCAACAACGTTCGTCAAAACTGCGCGGACCGATCATGTGTTTGGTGGGCCCGCCCGGCGTGGGTAAAACATCCTTGGGCAAATCCGTGGCCAAGGCAACGGGGCGTGAATTTATCCGTATTTCATTGGGTGGGGTGCGGGACGAATCCGAAATTCGCGGACATCGCCGTACATATATCGGATCAATGCCCGGTAAAATCATCCAAGCAATGAAAAAGGCGAAAACCACAAATCCGCTGATCCTGCTCGATGAAATCGACAAGATGGGCCAAGATTTCCGTGGAGACCCCGCCTCTGCCATGCTGGAGGTTTTGGATCCAGAACAAAACAGCACCTTTGTCGATCACTACCTTGAGGTGGAATATGATCTGTCAAACGTGATGTTCCTGACCACATCAAACAGCTATAACATGCCCGGTCCCCTATTGGACCGCATGGAGATCATTCCATTGGCGGGTTATACCGAGGACGAAAAACGCGAAATCGCGCGTCGTCACCTGATTGATAAGGCCGTGAAAAACCACGGCCTGAAAAAAGGTGAATTTGAGCTGACTGATAGTGCGCTGACCTCGATGATCCAGAACTACACACGCGAGGCGGGTGTGCGTAACCTCGAACGTGAGGTGGCGAAAGTTGCGCGTAAAGCCGTGACTAAAATCGTCAAAGGCGAGGAGGAAACCGTAACCGTCACCGCCGAAAATCTGGATGATTTTCTTGGCGTGCGCAAATTCCGCTATGGTCTGGCGGAAAAAGAGGATCAGGTGGGCGTTGTTACGGGTCTGGCCTATACATCGGTGGGCGGTGATCTGCTGCATATTGAGGCGCTCAAGCTCCCTGGTAAGGGACGCATGAAGACCACAGGCAAACTGGGCGATGTGATGAAAGAATCCATCGACGCAGCAAGCTCTTATGTGCGTTCAATTTCGCCTCAGATCGGAGTGAAACCGCCCCAGTTTGATACGGTGGACATTCACGTTCACGTCCCCGAGGGCGCAACCCCCAAAGATGGGCCAAGTGCGGGTCTGGCCATGGTGACATCCATTGTGTCGGTGCTTACGGGCATTCCAGTGCGCAAGGATATCGCCATGACAGGCGAAGTCACCCTGCGCGGCAACGCGCTGGCCATCGGTGGATTGAAAGAAAAGCTGTTGGCGGCCCTTCGCGGTGGGGTCACAACGGTGTTCATTCCAGAGGAAAATGAAAAGGACATCGCCGATCTGCCAGACTCGGTCAAAGACGGGCTAAAAATCATCCCCGTCACCCATGTGTCAGAAGTCTTGGCACAGGCCTTGGTCGATCAACCAGAACCCATTGAATGGGATCAGGCGGCCGAAGATACCGCCGCCGCAGAACGGGCAAAACAGGCCCAAAGCAGCGCCCAAATCACACATTAATTA
>JAAEZW010000322.1 GCA_018222665.1 Paracoccaceae bacterium | reverse complement strand
CATGTTTCTCGTACAACAAGCGTAGTGTCTGAGATTCGCTGAGGACAACCAGTTTGGGGTACTAATCACACGTGTTCATTATCAAGTGGTTAGCGTGTCTTCTCAGAGAGCACATATTCTATGAGATTATTTAGTGTTCAACTGCTACGCAGTTAAACAAACACTGCACAGTTGTGTCTCTTTCGCTTCGCTCAAGTACACCAACTGTTTGTGTTGATTATTTATATTGGGATTTTCTGTAGATTTAGAAGTCATAGAGAGGCTACACGCCTCTCATTGACTTAGACTTTCTGTGAGTTTGTCAGTCAGCGATTTCGCACAACCAGTCAACAATTGGTAGATAGGGTTAGGCTGTTACCTTTACGTGAAGCAGCTTTTAATGCATTGATTGTAAAAAAGGCATTCACCTTGCTCGCTTCCTACCCAAGATACAAATTTTTTCCGTGAGGTTCGCTCTTTAATTGGACTCAAGGGATACAACTCACATCGTAACCAAGTACGATTAAGGGGGTACTACTAAAGCATCTTTGACAAGCGGCGATTTCATACCAGCTGGTTTGACATTCTCATTCTATTCTTAGGATTGGATTGTTTTAGATGGAACGGCTTCAGGGTTGCCCTTTTTCTTTTGTTTGAAATTTTCCGCGCTTCCCCCTAGATCACAACAAGAAGGGGGCGCAGAATGTCGATCCAAGGAATCAAAACCCGTATCCACAACGCCGCGGCTGAGGCGGGGCGGGATGCAGACGATATTTCGTTAATCGCTGTATCCAAGGTTCAGCCAAACGCACGTGTTCAAGCGGTGCTGGAAGCAGGACACACAACATTTGGCGAAAATCGTGTGCAAGAGGCACTTGGCAAATGGCCAGATTTCCAACAAACTTTTGGGGAATTGGATTTACACCTGATTGGCCCATTACAAACGAATAAGGCACGACAGGCCGTTGAATTGTTTGGAACGATTCATTCCGTGGATCGTCCCAAATTGGCCACAACACTTGCGCGATTGGCCCAAGAACGGGGCGCATCCCCCAATGTTTTCATTCAGGTGAATACCGGGAAAGAGCCGCAAAAGGCGGGCATCCTTCCATCGGAAACAGATGCATTTGTGGCCGAATGTCGGGCACTGGACCTGCCTGTTAAGGGGTTGATGTGTATCCCCCCGGTGGAGGAAGAGGCAAGTTTGCATTTCGCCTTGTTGGCCAAGATGGCCGAACGCAACGGATTGGCGGGCCTGTCCATGGGAATGTCAGATGATTTTGAAAAGGCGATCCAATTCGGCGCAACGCATATTCGCGTTGGATCCGCTATTTTCGGAGCGCGGGTGCCAGTGGCGGGATAATCAGCCGTGTTTCATAACGAATCTGTTGTGCAATCCATAACAAATTCGCGCGGCTAAGGCCGATACATCCCGCAGTTGGGGCATGGGGGCGACGCCATTCGTGGATAAAAATGGCTGATCCTGCGCCCTTGCTTGGATAGGGCCAATTCCAATCGGTTAAAATCACCAGATCATACATCGGATCGGATCGGCGCATTTTTTCATGCGAATAAGGGTGCGGTGCACGTACCATCATATTGTAATCAATATCGCGCACATCGTCCGACCACACATCAAACGGTTTGATCGGGATGGCCCAGTCTGTGGGACGCGCCATGCGGTCACAACGATAAAGCATGCCAACAATCCTGTGTGTTCCAACAGGTGTGGCGCCATCCCCTTCGCGTTTATTTTGGGTCAGGCCGCCGCGTCCAATAGAACATGGCAGGATGCGGTTTCCTATGCGCAGACCACGGAGTGTTAACACCATATCCATTATAATAAATGGCCTGATTTCGCCGCCTTGGTCGCAAGGTATGCACGGTTTTTCGCCCCTTCGCCAACCCTTAGTGGGACGCGCTCGACAACTTTGATCCCTTGTTTTTCCATCATTTCAATTTTCTTGGGGTTGTTTGTCATAAGGCGGATTTGCGAAATACCCATTTCACGCAGGAGTGCTGCACCGATGCGGAAATCGCGTTCGTCATCCTCAAACCCCAGACGATGGTTGGCCTCAACTGTGTCAAACCCTTTGTCCTGCAGCGCATAGGCGCGCATTTTGTTTGTTAAACCGATGCCGCGCCCCTCTTGGTTTAGATAAAGCAAAACGCCCTGATCCTCGACGCCCATCTGTGACAGCGCGCTGTGCAACTGTGGGCCGCAATCACATTTCAGACTGCCCAAAACGTCGCCTGTAAAGCAGGCGGAATGCAGACGCACCAAAACGGGTTTTGCGCGATCTGGGCGGCCAATTTCCATGGCATAATGTTCCTGATCCGCGTTTGATGGGCGGAACACATGCAGACGCCCCTGATCACTATTTTGCGTTGGCAGGCGCGCGGCAATCATATCTGCGAAATGCGGATGCGACTGAACCAAGGCATCAATATCTGCTGAATGCAGCAGGCTAAGCCCGTTTTCATTAGCAAATTCTGCAGGATTATTGATTTCACTTAATATCGCCGCAGGGAGAAGTTCCGCCGATTTCAATAGAGCAAGCGCGGCACGTTCCTGACCAATTGCACAATCGCGCAGAACCTGAAACGGTCCTGAGGGGCCAGCGGATAAATCACGCGATGGATCGGTGACGGATTTCACCCAGCGCAGGTCACGGTCAGCGGTGATCGAAATTTGCGCAAAATCGCCATCATAACACGCGACCTTTAACGTTTCTGCACGACGGGCGGTGATGATCAATCGCGTATCATTGAAATAGTCCCGAAAACTGTCGAAGCGTGATTGGTCAATCACTTCGGCGGAATAAATAAGA
>JAAEZW010000321.1 GCA_018222665.1 Paracoccaceae bacterium | reverse complement strand
TAGCAATCCGATTTTACGGCGTGCCGTTGGGCCTTGTTTACCGATCGCTTGGCCATCGAAGATAATCATGTCCGAAGCGACTGTCGTTTCGCCAGAGAGGGTGGCCAATAATTCGTCCTGTCCGTTACCAGCAACGCCACCAATCCCAAGGATTTCACCCTCTTTCAGATCTAAACAAATATCTTGTAGCGAAGTTCCAAATGCTTCTGCTGAAGAAGCGAAAACTTTTTTTAATGACAAAATCGTATCGCCCATTTCACGATTTGCTTTGATGGGGTTGGCAAAACTTGCCCCGACCATCATTTCGGCCATTTCCCGTGCGGTTGTGGTTGCTGGAATACAGGTATCAACCTTTTCACCGTTACGCAGGATAGTCGCCGTGTCGCATAATGTGCGAATTTCCTCCAGTTTGTGCGAAATATAAAGGATAGATGTGCCCTCGCTTTTCAATTGTCGCAAAGTTCTAAACAGCACTTCAACTTCTTGTGGCGTCAAAACGGATGTCGGTTCATCCATGATTAACAATTTCGGATTTTGCAGCAGGCAGCGAATGATTTCAACACGTTGCCGTTCACCTGCAGACAGGGTGCCGACAATGCGATTTGGTTCCAAAGGCAGGCCATAAGCATTTGAAACCTGTCGAATATTCTTCGCCAGATCCCGTGGTTTTGGGGCATCTTCCATGCCCAATGCAATATTTTCAGCAACCGTTAGCGCGTCAAATAGCGAAAAATGCTGAAACACCATCGCAACACCTGTGCCACGTGCGGCGTTTGGCGATGTGGGTGCAAATTGTTGGTTCTGAAAGGTCATTGATCCGCTGTCAGGTTTGACCAGACCATAGATCATTTTAACCAATGTGCTTTTGCCCGCGCCATTTTCGCCGAGCAATGCGTGCACTTCACCAGGGCGAATTTGAAAGGAGACATTGTTGTTTGCCACGACCCCAGGATAGGCTTTGGTTAGGCCGCTGATATCAAGTAATATATCTGTCATTTCGCTACTCTATCCCCATCGGTATTGGCCCTTTTGTCGCTTAGTAAATTACAGAGTATACCGATGGCAATCTCTGATGGGTGCTTTCCATATTCTGGTCGTCCAATCGGGCAGGTGATACGCTCAATATCACTCATCTCCAGTCCCGCGTCAGTTAACCGTTTTCGAAACCGCGACCATTTTGTGTCTGATCCAATCAGGCCCGCATATTCAAAGTTATGTTTTAGCAACGCATGACACAGCGCCAAATCCACGTCGTGTGAATGCGTTAGAATGAAATGATGTGCATCTGTTGGCGCATGTGGAACCAATATCGGCATCTCGGTGGCCTGAATAACGGTTGTGGATGGGTCTGTATCAAAGGGGAATCGGCCCTGATCAAAATCAACCCACGTTAGGTCAAATTGAGGCAAGGTTTGCAATACATGTATCAATGCACGCCCCACATGACCCGCGCCCCAAATCCAAATTGGTTTGCCACTTGGGTGCAGAGGTTCATGGATTTCACCATTTTGGACTGTTAAATTGGAATGATTGATGGGGTTAATTTGACTGGGTGCGGGACGCTTCACCACATCTGCCGATGCAACAGGTAATGTTGTGTGATCAAAAACTTCGCATAAAATCCCCACGGAACCCCCACAGCACTGTCCCAAATTTGGCCCAAGTGGATAGGTATGCGCCCATGTGCGTTGTTCTTTAAGCGCCTGTTCAGCGGCATTCGTCACCTGATATTCCAACGCGCCGCCGCCGATTGTGCCGTCTTGCCCAGTGTCCCAAACAAACATTTCAGTGCCAACTGTGCGTGGGGTTGATCCGTGCACATCTGTAATAACGATGCGCGCGACCCGTCCGTGGCGATCAATCAATTGTTTCAGGCGCTGCAGATCAAAGGCCATGCTGAACCCTTTCAACAGCCTTTAACACCCGTTCCGGGGTTGCGGGTGCATCTAGGTTTGGATAGGTGGACCCACAGTTGGAAATCGCATCTGATATCGCCAGCCACGCGGAAATACCCAGCATAAACGGTGGCTCGCCAACCGCTTTTGATCGACAGATTGTTGGCTTCAGATTTCCGCGATCCCACAGATTTACATTAAATTCTCGGGGTCGATCTGACAGCGCTGGGATTTTGTATGTGGAGGGCGCATGCGTGCGAAGGCGGCCTTGGTCGTCCCAGACCAATTCCTCGGTCGTGAGCCATCCTGCACCTTGAACATAGCCGCCTTCGACCTGCCCAATATCAATGGCTGGGTTCAAACTGTTTCCGGCGTCATGCAGGATGTCAGCCCGTAGAATACGATATTCCCCTGTCAGAGTATCAATCACAACTTCACTGACCGCCGCACCATAGGCAAAATAGTAGAAGGGGTTCCCAACGCCACGGACACGATCCCATTCAAGATCAGGTGTTTTGTAAAATCCTGTCGCCGACAGACTGACACGTTGTTCATAACAGGCCTTGGCCGCGTCGCCAAAGGACAGGACGCGGCGACCGATATGAACCTCATTCTTGGTGAATGCGACGTCATCAGGTGATTTGTTGTATTGCGCGGCCAAGAGTGTGGCCATGCGCGATTTAATTTTTTCGCAGGCAACTTTGATTGCCATACCGTTCAAATCGCTGCCCGAACTTGCCGCTGTGGCTGATGTATTGGGAACCTTGGCGGTGTCTGTCGCCGTAATTTTGACGGCATTGATTGAAACACCAAATTCCTCTGCCGCGATTTGGGCCGTTTTTTGAAACAGGCCTTGACCCATTTCTGTGCCGCCGTGATTGATCCGAATGCTGCCATCGGAATAAACATGCACCAATGCGC
>JAAEZW010000320.1 GCA_018222665.1 Paracoccaceae bacterium | reverse complement strand
GTTTTGGGGGGCTTGTTTGGCTATGCAATCGGCATGTTCGCCTACGAACAAATCGCAGAACCCGCATTGCTTGCTTTGGGTAAGGCGGATGCCATGGCCGAATATGCAACACGATTTAATGACATGGGGTTTTGGACCGTTCTAATGGCGGGCATCACTCCCTTTCCGTTCAAGGTGATCACAATCATGTCAGGTGCAACTGCGATGCCCCTGTGGTTATTTGTATCGACGGCAATCATTGCGCGTTCTGTTCGCTTCTTTTTGGTGTGTGGGTTGCTTTACTTTTTCGGCCCGCCCATCAAATCATTCATTGAACGCTATCTGGGTTGGGTCTTTGCCGCGGGCTTGGCCGTGCTATTTCTGGGATTTTTGGGGGTAAAATATCTATGACGGGACACCGATTGGGATTGATTGCCGCCCTTGGGTCACTGGGCATGATGATCGCGGCGCTTGGTTTTCAGTACATCGGCGAATTGCCCCCGTGCAAGATGTGCTATTGGCAACGTTATCCCCATATTGCCGCCATTGGGATTGGCGTTGTGTTTCTGTTATTCGCCTATCCTGTATTGTTGCTATTGGGCGCCTTATCCGCGCTGACCACAGGCGTCATTGGCGTGTATCATGTGGGAGTGGAACAGAAATGGTGGCAGGGACCAGACACATGTACATCCTCATCCACAGATGGGCTGAGCGTTGATCAATTATTGGATCAGATCATGACAGCGCCTCTGGTGCGCTGTGATGAAATTGCATGGTCGCTGATGGAGATATCCATGGCAGGATGGAATGCCATTGTATCATTTGCACTGGCGTTCCTGTGGGTGACAGCGTTCAAGCAATCAAAAGCTTAGATATAATCAGTGCGCTGCAAACTGTATTTGGCCATCTTTTCGTTTAACGTGCGGCGCGGCAGCCGGAGTTCATCCATAACCTTGGCAATAGATCCTTTGTGACGGCGCATGGTGTTGTCGATTAACATGCGCTCAAACGCCTCAACATATTCCTTAAGCGGTTTGCCCTCGGTAGTGACCACGGTGGTCATTTCATCCTCTCCTGTCATCAACAGGGATGAAATTGACTCCTCGCCCCGTCTGGATTGCAGCACAGCCTGTTCCGCCACATTCATCAACTGACGCACATTTCCAAGCCATGGCGCCTGTAACAATTGCGCGGCGTCTTGGGCCGAAATGGCAGGCGCATCACAACCATAGTCATCAGCAAATTGTTCACATTGCCTATTGAACATTTCCAAAATATCGTCGCCCCGCTTGCGCAGCGGCGGAACCGTGATTTGCAATGCGTTTAAACGATAAAGAAGATCGGGGCGCAGTTTATCCGCAACCGATTTCCCAACCTCTTGGCCGTTGCTGATCGCGATGATGCGCGTTTCGGCAGGTGTCCCTTGGGTATCGATTTCGGCCAATAGTTTGCCTTGGACCTGTTCGCCAAGCACCTCAATATCCTCAAGGACCAGCGTTCCGCCCCGCGCTTGTTCTATTGCGGGTAAAAAGCTATCATCCACGTAAACGGGACCAAACAGACGCCGCATCAAGGCGTCCTCTTCATATGCGGAACAGTTTAGGATCACGAATTTCTTACCAGCCCGATTGCCAACCGCATGCAGCGCATGGGCCACCAATGTTTTCCCCGTACCCGTTTCCCCATCAATCAGGATATGGCCATCGGCCTGTGCAATATCCAAAATATCTTCGCGCAACCGCTGCATCGGGTTGGATTTACCCATCAGCTTTTTCATCAATTGTGTGCCATCGGACAATTCGCGGCGCAGCGCACGATTGTCCAAGGTTAGACGGCGTTGTTGCGTGGCCTTTTTCGCCAGTTGGCTCATCGTGTCGGGGTTGAACGGCTTTTCTAGGAAATTATAGGCTCCAACGCGCATCGCCTCGACCGCCATCGGGACGTCCCCGTGGCCCGTGATCATGATAACGGGCAACGCACTGTCACGCGCCATCAATTGACGCAAAAATTGCATGCCATCCATGCCCGGCATCTTGATATCGGTGATGACGATACCTGGATAGTCAGGACCGATTGCGGCCAAGGCATCCTCTGCCTTGGCAAAACTTTCCGTGTCATATCCCGACAGCGCAAGCCACTGAGTGATGGACAAACGCATGTCCTTTTCATCATCCACAATCGCGATTTTCATAGCCTTACCCATAGTTTACTCCGCAGCCTCAAATGGTTCTTTTCCAGTGTTGTATTCGTCAATTGGGGGCAGGATTACTTCGAATACGGCGCCCCCTTCGTCGGAATTGCGCGCCATCAATCGCCCGCCCATGTCGTTGATAATTCCCGACGAAATTGCAAGGCCAAGTCCCGTCCCCTCGCCCGCCTGTTTGGTGGTGTAAAACGGTTCAAACAGATCATCCAAATCGGCAATCCCAAACCCATTATCCCGCACAGTCAGGGAAATCATTTGCCCTGTGCTTAGAATGATCCCGATCTCGGGATCTTTAACAGTTTTGATGGCGTCAATCGCGTTTCGGATCAGGTTGATCAAAACCTGTTCAATCCGCATCCGATCCCCCATCACCAATGCATCCTGCTCACTGGTCACTTTACTAAGGCGCACTTTATGTTGCTGAAGCTGCGGGTCCATCATCGCAAGGGACGAGGATACGGCATCCGCCATATTCACGGGCTGAAAGCTTTCGCCGCCTTTGCGGGCATAGGATTTCAACTGACGTGTAATCGCGCCCATACGTTCCAACAGATCATCGATACGGGAAAACGCGGCCAATGCCTCATCCGGACGATTGCGGCGCAACAGCAATCCAGCGCCCGCCAAATATG
>JAAEZW010000319.1 GCA_018222665.1 Paracoccaceae bacterium | reverse complement strand
GCTCAGGGATGTTGGTTGGACCGGGAATAAATACAGGATTTTGAAAACTCATCTTACTACCTTTACAGAACTAGTAGCTAATAGTAAGCAGTATCGTTTTCTAATGAAACATTTTTAAATTTGACAAGTTGATGCTCCAGTAGCCGAAAAAATATATCATTTACAATTGATTAGATTTTTTCATAACATGAAATATATTTTCAAAATATATTTGCGTTATTGGGGTGATCCATGGCTGACACACAAAATACCCGCAGATCACGGGGACGTCCGCGTGATTGGCACGATAAAACTGAACAAAATACGGTCAAGTCACTGGATCGTGCGCTTTATGTGTTCAAACACCTTAGTTTGGGGGAAAGCAAACCTTTGACCGAATTGGCGGAAGAGACAGATCAATCGCCTGCCACGGTGTATCGCATCTTAATTACGCTACAGGGGCAGGGGTTGGTGGAATTCGATCCCGAAGATCAGGTATGGCACATCGGTCCACAGGCCTTTGTCATTGGGTCACGGTTTCTGCGCCGCACCAGTTTGGTGGAACGCGCGCGACCCATCATGCGCAAATTGATGGAGAGGACAGGCGAAACCGCAAACCTTGGGATTGAAAAAGAAGGCAAGGTTTTATTTCTAAATCAGGTTGAAACCCATGAAAGCATTCGTGCATTTTTCCCACCTGGTACGCTGTCGGATATGCATTCCTCGGGGATTGGCAAGGCGCTTTTGGCGCATATGGATATTGACCGCAGGCAGCGTATCATAAAAACGATGTCACTGGAGAGGTATACAAAGTTCACGATTACAGAGGGCGATGCTCTAAATCGTGATTTGGACGACATCCAAAATCGCGGCTATAGCATTGATAATGAAGAACGGAATTTGGGAATGCGGTGCATCGCAGCACCTGTATTTGATTTCAATCGAGAGGTGATTGCAGGTATCTCTGTCTCTGGACCGACCAGTCGCGTTGGAGCTGAAAATTTGCCCGCAATTAGTGTCGCTGTGATGCACGCAGCAGTGGCGTTGACCGAGGCGATTGCAGGTACATCACCCTTTGACTAGTTGCCTGTGTCCCAGCCTTGCAAGGTGCGTTATGACAACCAAGGTGACACAAAAAATGTAGACAGAACGCGATTACAGGCTAAGCTACTTATTGTGCAGCGGATGTGAAAGTGCCTGTCGTCGAACCATTCTGCGATGCAAACTACACAATTCTGTACGTAAAATTGGATGCTTTGCTTTACTTGATTGCATCCATATGGGAGGTAAAATATGAAGAAATTAATTGGAACAGCGGCACTGTGTGCTGCAGTTATGGCTAGTGGTTCGGCGTTTGCATTTGAATGTAAGCGTGCGGAGGCATCATTTGATAAACCCGGCGGGTTTCCAGAGCGTGCTTTGACAATGATCGTACCATATGGTCCTGCGGGTGGGTCGGGGCAGGTTGCTGCTGCGATGGCCGAAGCGGTGACGGAACTGACTGGCATTCCAATCAACCGCGATCACAAACCAGGTGGGTCTGGGACTGTTGGTATGACGGCCTATATGGCGGCACCCGCAGATGGATATAACGTGTTGGAGCACATTGATGATGCATCCTCTGCACATGCGCTGGATTCATCGCTTCCAAACCCAGCTGAGGATTTGATCCCGCTGGTGGTAAGCCAGGTGACATTCAGTCAGGTCTATATCCGCACAAATGAAACACGCTTTAGCGATTGGCCATCCTTTGTAGAATGGGTCAAGGCGCAAAACGGCAAAGCAACCATTGCTAACGTATCCAAAGAAGGATCAATGGAGCGCGTCACGATGGGCTTTATCACTGATGCAAGTGGTATGCAGATCCAGCAGATTTCATTCGACAAGGGCGCCCCACGTTACGGCGCGTTGTTGGGTGGACAGGTGGACGCCTTGTTTGAACAACCGGGTGATGTGCGCAACTTCCTTGATGCAGATCAGTTCAAACCAATCCTAACAATTTTTGATGAACGCCCAGATGCCTTTGCAGATACTCCAACACATCGTGAAATGGGCATGGATTTTGATCCACTGTTACGTTTCCGCGGGTTCTATGTCCATGCGAATGCACCAGCGGATCGTGTTGAATGGCTAAAATGGGCCTTCCAGCGCGGATATTGTGAAGACAGCTATCAGGCATTCAATGATTCAAAATTCATGACTGTGATCGATAGCTATCGTGATACGGATGGTGCCAAAGATTTGATTGCCCGTTCAATCGACCAATATCGTGAAGTTTACAAGGCCATGGGTCTAGACGTTAAATAAACAAACTATAATCAACATAACATGGCGCCCTAGGGCGCCATGTTTTCGGTTGCGAGCATGGGAATATACTGTGGGACGACTAACACTCAGTAATCTGATCGAGGCCGCGATCTTTTTCTTGATCGTCGGCATTTTTTACGCCTTTTCGTTTGAATTTAACCAACCTATCGAAATCTATATCTTTGGCGCCACTGCATGGCCGCGGGTTGTGATTTTCTTGTTGCTCTTGGCGACGCTTGGCAACCTTTGGTTCCATTATCGCCACGGGAACGCGACACAGGCGACATTGGGACAAACAGACGACAAAGCCGATTTTAGTGAGGCTGGAACCGTGCGTCGCATGGTCGCCGTTCTGCTGACACCTTTCGTGTTTGCATATCTGCTGAAACCTGTCGGGATATATTTCAGCGCACCGTTTTTTATTGCCGCAATCATTTGGTTGTTCGGCGAACGCAGATGGAAGGCGATCTTGATCATGACGCTGTTCATTTACTGCGTGTTCATAGGATTGTTCTTGATGATTTTGAATGCCCCATTGC
>JAAEZW010000318.1 GCA_018222665.1 Paracoccaceae bacterium | reverse complement strand
GCCCAGTGTTGTGACATCGGGGGTCACACTATAGTATTCCTGTGCCCCGCCATAGGCAAAGCGGAAACCCGTGACGACCTCATCAAAGATCAACACAATGCCATAGCGATCACATTCCTGACGCAACAGCTCAAGGAACCCTGGCGCGGGTGGAATAATGCGTTGCAGCGGTTCCACGATGATTGCCGCTACATCATTTCCGAATTCCGAGAGCAGTGATTGGATATAAACTGGATCGTTAAAGGGTGCGACCAACACATTTTCCCCAACATCGGCGGGGATGCCCGCGCTGTCGGGGACAGCTTGGGGGAAATTCACACGTTTACTTGGCGCAAGGCTCATCTGCGCTTCGGCGGACATGCCATGATAGCCGCCTTCGAATTTCACAATTTTTTCGCGTCCCGTATAGGCACGTGCAAGGCGGATGGCGTACATATCCGCCTCCCCCCCAGTTGAGACATAGCGCAACTGTTCGGCGCAGGGCACTGCATCACAAATCACCTCGGCCAATTCGATCCCAAGGGTGTTGTTGGCAAAAAACGTCTGTCCCTTGGGCAATTGTTCAAGGACGGCTTCCATCACCTCTGGATGCCCATGGCCCAGCAACATCGGACCACTGCCAATCAGATAGTCAACGTATTCATTGCCATCCATGTCCCAAATCCGTGACCCAATGCCACGATCCATGATCATGCCCGCATCGAAATTGCCAAACCCACCCGCAGGCAGGACCGCGCGTGCGCGTTGCTGCCATTCAGATTGCGTTGAAATACGATCCATCGTGATTACTCCAATTCCAATGCAGGTGCGCCAAGCACGCCCAAATCAGGGGTAATGCCCAATCCTGCGCCTTCGGGCGGGGCAAGGCGGCCATTTTCACGCTTGGGCCCATCGGGGGCAACATGGGGCGCAACATAGCCTGACAAATCACAGACATTCATCACTCGCTTGGGGTCCGTTGATGCGCCCAGATGGCTAAGCGCTGCTGTTGTGATGTCAGACCCCCATGTATCTTCGACACACATCCGCGCGCCCAGATGCAGACACAAATCACGCGCAGTGCGGGACGCTGAGAGACCACCAAATTTCGAAAGTTTAATCGCGACCGCATCCATCACACCCAATTGATGCGCCTTTAGCATGCTGGCGGTGTCATGGGCGTTTTCATCCATTTTCATAGGCAGATGTGTTGCATCCTTGACCCGTTTGCAGTCTTCCATCGTGGCGCAGGGTTGTTCCAGCATGATATCCAAATCTTGGACCGCGCGGCCAACACGGATTGCATCCAATGATGTCGCCCCACAGTTCCAATCGCCATACACCAATGGGACTGATCCAACCTCTTCACGTACCATGCGCAGACGGGCAACATCGGCCTCCCAATTGTTATCAGCGCCCAGTTTGACTTGGAATTGGGTCATCCCCTTGTCCTGTGCGTCGCGGGCGATTTTGACCATTTCTTCGGGCGCGATGCAAGTGATCGAATGATAAAGCGGCATGTCCACCTGACGCCGTCCACCCAGCAGGGTATAAAGCGGCATATTGGCGACCTTGCCCGTGATATCCCACAGCGCAATGTCTAAGGCAGATTTTGCGTATTCATGCCCAATCAACCACCCATTGGCCTTGGCCATCACTGCCTCGGGGCCTACGGGATCAGCGCCGCATAGAACAGGCCACAACTCTTCCATTGCGGGGGCAACACCGCCCGCATAGGCAGCGAGGTAGTGGGGAATTGGACAGACCTCGCCCCACCCTGTGATCCCCGCATCGGTTTCCAACGCAATAATAACGGATGTCACTGTATCGCAGGTTTTGCCGTCGGCCATGTAATAAGCCTCATGACTGGTCAGAGGGACATTCCAGAGTTTTAGTGATGTGATTTTCATCTCTGCCCCCTTACTCGGCTGCAATATCGGTGCGTGGCAAGGCGCTGGTCGGATCATAGGCGGCATCGCCCAGAATACGAGCCGCACGCGGTTTACCCGCGATCAAAACGCTCACCTCTGTACCCGCAACATTTATTTCTGGACGGACATACGCAAAAGCCAAGATTTTGCCAACCGTATGCCCATAGGCGACCGAGGCCGTTGACCCCATCACCTGGCCATCCACCATGATAGGTTCACCACCATGGCCGTCTTCGACCCCGTCAGGTTCAATTTCCAGATGGGCACAGACCCAGCGCATATCATCGGTGTTTAGGGTTTTATCCTTCCCAATATAATCGTTTTCATTGCGCGCAAAACGCAACACATCCGCCTCAGCGAGGGTCACTTCGTTTGTTAGCTCTCCTGCCCCTTTGAATGCCTTTTCCATACGCAGGGAATTCATTGCAAAGCTGCCGTAATCCTGAATGCCATGTGCCTCACCCGCGGCCCAAAGGGCATCATAAACGGCCAATGCGCCATCGCGCGGGATGTGCAACTCCCAGCCCAGTTCACCCGCATAGGACATGCGGAAGGCCCATAATTTCGTGCCTGCAACTTCGATCTCTTTGGCTTTCAACCATGGGAAACCTGCGTTTGACAAATCCGCATCTGTGCAGGCGGCCATGACGGCGCGCGCCTTTGGTCCATTGATCGCAAGTGCCGACCAATCGGTTGATAGGATGTTGACAGACACTTCTTCACCATCCCGATTGTGGTTTATATGGTCCACCAAGCGTTGTTCAAAGAAGGCCGCGCAGACTAGATAATAGCGTCCCTCATCCAGTTTCACGACCGTTGTTTCCAATTCGATCCGCCCAGCGCGGTTCAGCATATGTGACAGGGCAATACCCCCCACCTTTTTGCGCAGCTTGTTCGCAACCAAGTGGTTCCACAAATCCTCGGCACC
>JAAEZW010000317.1 GCA_018222665.1 Paracoccaceae bacterium | reverse complement strand
TCGGCTGGGGCACGGGCACCTCGCTTGAGGCGCAGACAGGGGCGGATGACAGCAGCCTAACAATCGATTTTTATCAGATGAATAAGATACGGCATATTGACCCCGAAAATATGCTGATCACAGTGGAACCCGGCATCACACGAAAAGAGGTGAATGAGGCGCTGCGGGATACGGGCCTGTTTTTTAGTGTTGATCCCGGCGCAAACGCATCAATCGGCGGCATGGCCGCAACACGGGCCAGCGGAACAACCACCGTCCGATACGGTACCATGCGCGATGCGGTCAAAGCGTTAGAGGTGGTTTTGGCCGATGCGCGTATCATCAAAACAGGCACATATGCGAAAAAAACATCCGCGGGCTATGATTTGACGGCACTGATGGTCGGATCAGAGGGCACGCTAGGTCTGATTACCGAATTGACCCTGAAATTGCACCCCATCCCTGAGGCGATCAGCGTGGGGATCGTCGCTTTTGGAAGCTTTGGGGGGGCTGTGCAAAGCGTGATTGAAACGATCCAGATGGCCCTGCCAATGGCACGCATGGAATTTGTGGATACGGCAACGGTTCAGGCCTTCAACGCCTATGCAGATCGCAACATGCCACTCATGCCCCATCTGCTGTTCGAGTTGCACGGAAGCGAGGATAGCGTAAAACAAGACGCCGAAACATTCGGCACAATCTGTCGCGAAAACGGTGGGCAGGATTTTGAATGTTCCGAGCGAACCGAAGATCGCACAGCGCTCTGGTCCCTGCGCCACAATGGATATTACGCAATTTTGGCAGCACGCAAAGGTGCCCGCGCAGTTGTCACCGATATCTGTGTTCCCATATCGCATTTGGCCGATGCGGTCGAAGAAACCCGCGCGGATATCGCCGCATCGGGCCTCATGGGGCCAATTTTGGGACATGTTGGCGATGGAAATTTCCATTCTGTCCTATTGCTTGATCCTGAAAACAAAGCGGAACATGAAACGGCGCTTGCCCTGTCTGATCGTATGGCACAGCGTGCACTGGCCTATGGCGGCACCTGCACGGGCGAACATGGTGTGGGTATCGGTAAGAAAAAATTCATGGAGGCGGAACACGGTCCCGCATGGGATGTGATGGGCGCGATCAAACAGGCGCTTGATCCCCATAACCTTATGAATCCTGGGAAATTGGTCCGTGATTAAGGCTTAACGCCCTTCAATCAAGGTGCGTGCGGCGGCACGCGCCTCGGTTGTAATCGTATCACCGGAAATCATGCGGGCGATTTCATCGACACGCGCCGTGTCCGACAGCAGGTCAACACGCGATAGTGTCATATCCGCACTTTGTTGTTTCGCCACTTGAAAATGACGATCCCCAAGGGCCGCGACCTGTGGGGAATGCGTGACCACCAAGACCTGCGCATCCTGCGCCAAACGCGACAAACGCCGCCCCACCGCATCCGCTGTGGCGCCCCCGACCCCGCGATCAATTTCATCAAAGATCATGGTGTTCTGTGCACCATCACGGGACAAACACACCTTTAGCGCCAAAAGAAAGCGGCTCAGCTCTCCACCCGATGCAATTTTTGCCAGTGGCCCTGCTGGTGCGCCGGGGTTAGTTGCAACGACAAAATCCACCTGATCCACACCTATTGCCGATGGATCGGCATCCTTGACCTGCGTTGTGAACACAGCGCGTTCCATTTTCAACGGTACCAATTCGGCACCCATCGCCAAATCTAGCGCCTGCGCTGCCGATTTACGTGCGCGGCTTAGGACGCCAGCGGCCTCGTCATAGGCAGCCTTCGCCGCAGCAACGGCGGCATTCAAATCCTTCAGCCCCCCAGCCCCCATATCCAGAAGGTCCAGCTTGGCGGTTAAATCCTGCGCTAATGTTGGGAGTTCGTCGGGCGCGATATTGTGCTTGCGCGCCAAGGCGCGGATCGCGAACAGGCGTTCCTCGGCCAATTCCAAATCATGTGGGTTGAATTCCAAGGCGTCCAAACATGTCTCTACCCCTTGGGCCGCATCATCCAGTTCCACCATCGCCCGCGACAGCGCCGCTAATGGCTCTTCCAAACGTCCCTCGACGGCATCTGCGGCACCGTCAAGCCAACGCATCGCATCGCTCATCATGCCCTCGGCCCCCTCACGGCCCAAGGCCTGTACCGCATGGGCGATATCAGCGCGGATTTTTTCAGCCCCCTGCATCAATCGGCGACGGCTGTCTAATTCGGCCTCTTCACCAGCTTCGGGTGCCAGTTTTTGCAATTCATCGACAGCGTGGCGCAAAAACTCTTCTTCTGCACGCAGCTTTTCTTGGGCGGCTTCTGCTGTACGCAAATCCTTTTCTGCGGCACGCAAGGCGCTGTAGGCGGCGGATACAGTTGTCAGCATGTCATCATGCCCCCCAAAGGTATCCAATAAATCGCGATGCCCCTTGGGGTCCAATAACCCGCGATCATCGTGCTGACCATGCAGTTCGACCAAATGTTCGGACACAGCACGCAACACTTCACCTGACACACGTCTGTCATTGATCCATGCGGTTTTACGACCATCCCGGCTGTTGACCCGCCGCACAATCAACTCATCCTCAATTGGAATGCCCGCCTCTTGCAATACAGCGCGTGCGGGATGGGTTTGACCCAGATCGAACAAAGCGCTGACCTCGCCCTGATCTTGGCCGCTGCGCACCAGATCCGCGCGGCCACGCCAGCCCAAAACAAACCCAAGACTGTCAAGCAGAATGGATTTACCAGCGCCCGTTTCACCTGTTAGAACATTAAGACCTGAGGAAAATTCAAGCGATAGGTGATCAATGATCAACATATCGCGAATGTCCAAACCACGCAGCATGTCGCGATCCGCCC
>JAAEZW010000007.1 GCA_018222665.1 Paracoccaceae bacterium | reverse complement strand
GTCCTACTATGATGCGCCAGGGCGCGGCACCTATGCGCGTGATGGGGGTGGTGTGATGATATCACAGGCGATCCACACCTTGGATTTGATGCTGTCATTGACGGGACCCGTTGTAACGGTTTCGACGCTGACGGCCACATCGAAAAGCCATCAAATGGAGGCCGAGGATTTCGTGTCCGCTGGTTTGCGGTTTGTATCTGGTGCCGTGGGCCATTTGTTCGCGACAACATCTGCCTATCCGGGGCGGGGCGAAACCATCACTCTGCATTGCGCAAAGGGCAGCGTGACCCTGAATGCAGGAACGCTTCAGATACATTGGCGGGATGGTCGAGCACAAATGATTGGACAAGCGGCGACATCCGGCGCGGGCGCTGACCCAATGGCGTTTACATCCGATTGGCATCAATGGATGATCGAAGATTTTGCGCGATCACTTGCGGAAAATCGCCCCTGCCTTGTCACAGGGGAAGAGGCGTTAAAGGTTCATGCATTGATCGACGCGCTAGAGCGGTCTTCAAAATCAGGTACAATTTGCGCGATAGAGGTAGTGTAAAAGATGGCGTTAAAACTAGGGATACTGGGAATTGATCACGGCCACATCTTTGGCATGCTGTCGCATTTGAAGCGGCAGGGGTGTACATGCGATATGTATTGGACCGATGGGCCCGCTGTGACCGAGGAGAAATTTAATCAGGTTTTTCCACAGGTCCAAAAAATGCAGGACCGTCGCCGTATTTTAGACGATCCAAACATTCATATGATCCTAATATCCGCCATTCCCGCAGATCGTGCGGCACTGGCGATTGAGGCGATGGAAGCAGGCAAAGATGTGATGGTGGATAAACCCGGGTGCACAACCTTGGAGCAGTTGGCAGCGATCAAGGCGACACAAGAGAGAACAGGACGTATTTGGTCCGTAAATTTTTCCGAACGTTTTGAGGTGCGCGCCGTGACAAAGGCCTCTGAATTGGTGCGCCAAGGTGAGATTGGACGCGTTGTTCAGGTTGTTACCCTTGCCCCGCACAAACAAAATTTGAAAACCCGCCCACGTTGGTATTTTGAACGCGAGCGTTATGGCGGCATTTTATGCGATATTGGATCGCATCAAGTGGATCAGTTTTTGTATTTTACCGGATCAACAGATGTTCAAATCGCCCATGCCCACGTCGAAAATACATCCTTGCCTGATGAGCCTGGGTTTCAGGATTATGGCGAAATGACATTGGTGGGTGATGGGGGACATGGGTATCTTCGTCTCGATTGGTTCACGCCAGATGGATTGCCGACATGGGGCGATGGCCGACTGTTTATTTTGGGCACAGAAGGATCAATAGAGGTTCGCAAATATACCGATATCGGGCAGCCGCACCGCACCGATAACCTTTATTTGGTGAACTGCGATCAAAACACCTATATCGACTGCCTTGATCAACCCTTGCCATATTTTGCGAATCTTATAACGGATGTTCAGGACAGATCTGAAACCGCAATGACACAGGAGCATGCCTATTTAACGATGGAAATCGCCATAAAATCACAAAATTTTGCGGAAAAAACGCATATTTGATGAAAAGTTAACCTTAGATTTACGCTGCAATAACGGTTCTAAAGCTAAGATGAGTTTGCGAACCGAGCTCCCGTGAGCCCGCGCAAAAGATCGCAAGCGCGGTGCAAATACCAATAAAAAACTGATGTGCCCAAAGCCCGTAAAACAGCTCGGCCAGATCAATTTCGTCATCATCAATCGTAGTATTTTGTGTCATAAATAAAGTCTTATCATATCCCACTCTCAGATACGAAATATACGTGATCTTAGCAAGCGCCACTTTGACTAGTTAGGTTTCTATGGCCGAACCTGTGTCAGTCTTGAGATGAAAGTTTATGCTCACGCCATATCACATAAAGCCCTGCTGCAATGATAATGGCGCTTCCAAACCAAACTGGCAGACCAGGCCAGTCTGCAAATATCACCCAGCCCCATACAATGGACATGGGCAATAAGACATATTCAAACGGCGCAACTGTTGCTGCAGGCGCACTGCGATAGGCTTGGGATAGGCAATATCCCACCCCTGTCGCAAGAATGCCAATTAGAACAAAATACGACATATCCGCTGCTGTTGGGACAAGCCAAGCGCGAAGTAGAAAAACTAAACTGGGATGTTGTACGCCGCCTACAAATTGACCGTTTCCAACAATTAAGCCGCTGATCCCGCAGAACAAAACAAATGTAATCTGGATGTAGAATGCCATTGCGGATGCTTTGGTTTTTGCCAGCTTTCGCGTCAACACTTGCATCGTAGCATAGAAAAACGCAGCAAGGATTGGTAACAGGTAAATCCATATACTGATGTCGCCCCGTGTGCTGCCTTGGGCGCGTACCATGATAAGTGTGCCGCAAAATCCGACGATCACCGCCCCCCATCTTCGCGGCCCTACGTGTTCACCCAGGATCGGAATGGACAGAACGGTGATCATGATCGGTGCGATAAAAAATAGGGCTGTGGCGTCAGGCAGGGGCAAAACCGCAAGTGCCGCAAAATATGTCATGTTTGATGCAAAGACCATTACCGCACGCAGGGCATGTAACCCCGGTTGATCCGTTTTTAGGATGCGCCAACCGCCTTCCAAATGGATCAAAATAAGTGTGAAAAACAATCCAATAGCTGATCGTAAAAAAACCATCTGGTGCAATGGATATTCACCAGAAAACCGTTTTATGACCATGTCATTGACTGAGATAAAGAACATACCCAATACAATAAACATAATGGCGTAGCCAGATTTTGAAGGGAGCATGCATCATCCAATCATTCCAATCCCCAATCAGGTTAATCGAGATTTGACAAGAAGACCGACATAATACCGACGTTGTACCGACACGTTACCGACGTTGGTTTTGGGGGTGTTGTGGGCATGTCAGCATATGATCGTTCACCAATCCGGTTGCCTGCATAAAGGCATAAACAATCGTTGGCCCGCAGAATTTGAAGCCCTGTTTTTTCAATGCCTTTGACAGGGCCTCTGCTTTTTCTGATTTGCTCGGCACTTCGCTTAGATCACTCCATGTGTTTTGGATTGGTTTGCCGTCCACAAAGCCCCAGATAAAATTGCTAAACCCCTGTTCCTTCTCGATGATTTGCCACGCTCGGGCCGAGGCAAACGCGCCTTCAATCTTGCCTCGGTGGCGCACAATTCCTGCGTTTTGCAGCAATGGTTCAGTTTCCTGATCTCCCCAATTGGAAATTATGTCAGGGTCAAAACTGTCGAATGCAGCTCTGAAATTTTCGCGTTTTCTTAGAATTGTGATCCAGCTTAAACCAGCCTGAAACCCCTCTAACATCAGGCATTCAAACAATTTTTTCGAATCGTAAACGGGCACCCCCCATTCTTCATCATGATAAGCTTTATACAGCGGATCTCCCTCCGCCCAGCGACACCGTTCCATCGTTTAGATACTTTCTTCAGGGTTTATTAGGAATTTCAGTTTCAACTCAGCCTCATCATGGAGGAAGATGATGGTTGATCGCAAGCGTTGTGACATTGCCGCATTCGAGGATAACCCGCTGGATTACGCGACAGCACGGCGTGATTCAGATGTCTTGGTGTATTTGCGCACAGCGCTTGATGAGAAAACCGAGCTTCTGGCTTATCAACCGATCGTGGCAAGCCGCGGATCACAGGGTGCAGTGTTTTACCCAGGATTAATTCGCATTCCTGATCCCACGGGGCGCATTGTTCCCGCACGTGATTTTGTTTTTTTGGCCTAAGAAACCGAGCTTGGACGACAAATTAATTGTACTGCTCTTTATCTGGGTTTAACGGAATTGGCCAAATACCCTGATTTGCGATTGTCGATTAATATGTCCGCGCGCTCCATTGGGTATGGTCAATGCGTGGATATTTTGGGACGCGCCTCACTCCGCGATTCTTCGATTGCGGATCGTCTAATTCTGGAGATCACAGAAAGTTCGGCAATGCTGGTGCCAGAATTGGTGATGCACTTCATGCGTGACTAGCGACAGCGCGGGATCACGTTTGCCCTTGATGATTTTGGTGCTGGGACGACGTCCTTCCGTTATTTGCGCGACTTTGCGTTTGATATCGTCAAGATTGATGGGCAATTCACCAAAAATGTGGCCGCTGACGCTGACAATCAGGTTATGATACAATCACTTAGATCGATATCTGACCACTTTGGTATGTTCACAATTGCCGAAGCTGTCGAATGCGAACGTGACAGTCAGTGGCTGAGTGAAACACTGGTTGATTGCCAATTGGGATATTTTTGGGGGGGGCGCCAACGGTCAACCCAAATTGGCATCAAGGATATTCCGAGAAAGAGGCTGCGACAGCATAGCACTTTTACACTGTTGCCGCGATGCAGCAAATTCGATATGTCTCTGAGCGTGCGACACGCACCATGAGATGGAGGACTTTATGACAAACGTAGTTATCGCGTCTGCTGCACGGACCGCAGTCGGCAGTTTTGGCGGATCTTTTGCAAACACACCTGCGCACGATTTGGGTGCGGCTGTACTTGAGGCATTGGTGGAACGCGCAGGTATTGATAAAGCCGACGTTTCAGAAACAATCATGGGTCAGGTTTTGACAGCGGGTCAGGGTCAAAACCCTGCGCGTCAGGCACACATCAACGCAGGCCTTCCTATCGAAAGCGCGGCTTGGGGTCTGAACCAAGTATGCGGTTCAGGATTGCGTGCCGTCGCATTGGGCGCACAACACATTCAACTGGGTGACGCTTCCATTGTTTGTGCGGGTGGCCAGGAAAACATGACACTTTCGCCCCATGTTGCGCATTTGCGTGCGGGTCAAAAAATGGGCGATATGAAATACATCGATAGCATGATCCGTGACGGATTGTGGGATGCCTTTAACGGGTATCACATGGGCCAAACCGCGGAAAACGTTGCAGAACAATGGCAGATCAGCCGCGACATGCAGGATGAATTTGCACTGGCCTCTCAAAACAAAGCAGAAGCGGCGCAAAAAGCGGGACGTTTTGATGATGAGGTGATCCCATTCACCGTAAAAACGCGCAAAGCTGATATTGTCGTCGACAAAGATGAATATATCCGCCACGGCGCGACGATCGAAAGCATGCAAAAATTGCGCCCAGCTTTCACCAAAGATGGCAGTGTGACGGCGGCAAATGCCTCGGGCCTAAATGACGGTGCTGCGGGCGTTTTGTTGATGTCAGCAGAAGAAGCGGAAAAGCGTGGCATCACGCCAATGGCGCGCATCGCATCCTATGCAACCGCTGGCTTGGATCCAAAAATCATGGGTGTTGGCCCCATTTACGCCAGCCGCAAAGCCTTGGACAAGGCGGGTTGGTCTGTTTCTGATCTTGATTTGGTTGAAGCGAACGAGGCCTTTGCTGCGCAAGCCTGCGCTGTGAATAAGGACATGGGTTGGGATCCATCAATCGTAAACGTTAATGGCGGTGCAATTGCAATCGGTCACCCAATTGGTGCATCAGGTGCCCGCGTTTTGAATACATTGTTGTTCGAAATGCAGCGTCGCGACGCGAAAAAAGGCCTCGCCACCCTATGCATCGGTGGCGGCATGGGCGTTGCGATGTGTATCGAACGTCCATAATCGAAAACAATTGGGGGCTTCGGGCCCCTTTTTTGTGCCGCAGTGCGGCAATTTGACGTTGTAACAATATTGCTAAGATTTTTAAAAATTAGTAATACAATTACGTGAAGACTTTATTTGGAGGACGAAATGGCTCGTGTAGCATTGGTCACTGGTGGTTCGCGCGGTATCGGCGCGGCAATTTCAAAAGCGCTGAAAGCGGAGGGATATGAGGTTGCAGCCACATATGCGGGCAACGATGAGGCGGCGGCAAACTTTACTGCCGAAACAGGCATCAAAACGTATAAATGGAATGTTGCGGATTACGAAGAAAGTACTGCAGGCATCGCCAAGGTCGAGGCAGAATTAGGCCAGATTGACGTGGTTGTTGCAAACGCTGGTATCACCAAAGACGCCCCATTCCACAAGATGACACCAGAGATGTGGCATCAAGTCGTTAATACGAATTTAACAGGTGTGTTCAACACAGTCCACCCAATCTGGCCTGGAATGCGTGAGCGCAAATTTGGCCGTGTTATCGTCATTTCGTCAATCAACGGACAAAAAGGACAGTTCGCCCAAGTGAACTATGCCGCAACCAAAGCAGGTGATTTGGGTATTGTGAAATCATTGGCTCAAGAGGGCGCGCGCGCAGGAATTACCGCAAACGCGATTTGCCCAGGTTACATCGCAACAGAAATGGTTATGGCCGTACCTGAAAAAGTGCGTGAAAGCATCATTGGCCAAATTCCAACTGGCCGTCTGGGCGAGCCTGAAGAAATTGCGCGCTGTGTTGTATTCCTTGCTTCTGATGACGCTGGTTTCATCAACGGTTCAACGATTTCTGCAAACGGCGGTCAATTTTTCGTATAATGTGATCTGTGCGCGGCTGCACAGGCCCCGCGCATTTTTTGTAAATTTCCTTTTTGGCACGTGACCCTAGTTTACAAATAAACAAAAAAGGGGTCACCGATGTTACATCAGATCAATGGATTGCACCACGTCACATCTTTGGCGTCATCTGCATCCGAAAATAACACATTCTTTTCCGAAGGTTTGGGCCTGCGCCGAATTAAGGCTACAGTGAATTTCGACAACCCCGAGGTATATCACCTCTATTACGGGGATAAGGTTGGAAATGCAGGCAGTGTTCTGACGTATTTTCCGTTTCCGAACATTGCGCGCGGGCGCCGTGGCACGGGTGAAGTGGGCACAACAGCCTTTAGCATTCCAATAGGCAGCATTCCGTTTTGGCATGAACGCTTACACGCGATTGGTGCGGGCCACGCAACGCCAACCAATCGCTTTGGGGAACAGCGTTTGGAGTTTTATGGCCCTGACGGGGATCGCTTTGCCTTGGTCGAGGCCGCGGATGATCGCACACCTTGGACCACTGATGACATTCCCGCAGAGCACGCAATTCGCGGATTTCACTCGGCGGATATGCGTATCAATGATGCGGCCCCAATGATCGAATTGCTGACGTTCATGGGCTATTCTTTGTCCGCAACAGAAGGCGCGGTTACACGTTTGACAGTCGCCAACGGAAATGCGGCGAATAAAATTGATGTGATCGAACTGCCCAATGCCGAAAAATCGAAAGAGGGTGCAGGATCGGTGCATCACATCGCGTTTTCCGTGTCAACGAAAGCAGACCAATTGGCGGTTCAATCGGCATTAACGGATGCAGGGTATCGCGTGACTGACGTGCGCGATCGCAATTATTTTCACGCAATCTATTTCCGCACACCTGCGGGCGTATTGTTTGAAGTTGCCACAGATGAACCAGGGTTCACCGCGGATGAAGATGTGGCATCACTGGGGACCTCGCTCAAACTCCCCGAACAGCATGAAAAACGTCGTGCACGTTTGCAACAAACCCTAGAGCCGCTGAAAAACCTACAGCATTGATGGGACAACCATGTCTGGCGGGCGATGCCCGTCAGCAAAGGTTTTGATGTTAATAATAACCTTTTCCCCCATCTCAACCCGACCCTCTAGCGTGGCTGATCCCATATGAGGCAGCAAGACAACATTGTCCAATTCCCGCAGGCGTGGATTAATGTCGGTGCCGTGTTCATACACATCCAATCCCGCACCCGCCAATTCATTGGCGCGCAACATGCGTGTCAGCGCATTTTCATCAATGACTTCGCCGCGCGATGTATTCACGATAACGGCACTTGGTTTCAACAATCGCAAACGACGCGCGTTCATCAAATGAAAGGTTGATGGCGTATGCGGACAATTGATGGACAGGATATCCATTCGCGCCACCATTTGGTCCAAACTTTCCCAATAGGTCGCGCCCAATGTGTCCTCAATCTCGGGGCGTAATCGGCGACGATTATGATAGTGGATTTGCATGCCAAACGCGCTCGCGCGTCGTGCTACGGCCTGACCGATGCGCCCCATGCCCAATATGCCCAACCTGCGTCTACCCAGTCGGCCGCCCAAATAGGCAGTGGGGGACCAACCTGTCCATTCCCCCGATTGCATCGCCTGCAAGCCTTGGGGGATTTTGCGCACAACGGCCATCAATAGAGCCATGGCCATATCGGCGGTATCCTCGGTGACGACATCAGGTGTGTTTGACACCAAAATGCCCCTCTGACGTGCTGTTTCCACGTCAATGTGATCAATCCCTGCACCAAAATTCGCGATCAGTTTTAAATTTTCACCTGCTTGCCCCAACAGCCCTGCATCAATCTTATCTGTGATCGTCGGGACCAGGACATCACAGGTTTTGACCGCATTTACCAATTCAGCGCGTGACATTGGTGTCTGATGGTCACGAAGGGTGACGTCAAAAAGCTCTTTCAATCGGATCTCGACAGGTTCGGGCAACCGTCGGGTTAACACAACTTTCGTCCGATTTCCTGACATCGATAGGCTCCGTAGGCTTTAATCCGTTTATCATTGGTGGCAGAGTGTGATAAAAATTCCTTGGGCACAAGAACCCATTCCAAAAAGAGCAGTACCGAGTGAGCAAAAGATGCATAAAGCGATTTTGATCTGTATCAGCGTGGTGATGTTTTTCGCCCAACCCATCCTTGCGGAAACCACGAAAAAGGGACCAGTCACAAACCTGCCAATGCCGCGGTATGTGTCATTAAAAGCGGGCGAGGCGAATGCGCGGCGTGGTCCGTCCCTATCGCATAAAATTGATTGGGTATATAAGCGGCGCGGCGTCCCGTTGGAAATTTATGCCGAATACGAAAATTGGCGACGCGTCCGTGATTATGAGGGCGCAGGTGGTTGGATACACTATTCACTTTTGTCTGGCGTGCGCACGGTTTTAATCATTCAGGATTTGACCAATGTTTTTCGTAAGCCCGATGAAAATGCAACTGTCGTCGCACGATTTGAAAAAAACGTTGTTGCGGATTTGGGCACCTGTACCAAGACGTGGTGCGAAGTTGAAGCGGGAGGGTACAAAGGATGGGCGCAAAAATCCGCCCTTTGGGGCGTCTATCCCAGTGAGACACATGAATAGCCCTTTGCCAGCGGCGCGGTTGCTGATTATATGCGGCAAACAGAAAGAGAATTTCTTACGAGGCGACCATGAAAATCGGTAATCGCGAAATATCACCGTCCCAACCCCCCCTTGTGATTGCGGAAATCGGCATTAACCATGGGGGTGATTTAGAGGTCGCTAAAAACATGGTGCGCCTTGCGGCACTTTCTGGGTGCGAATGTGTGAAGCATCAGACGCACATCGTCGAAGATGAAATGACGATTGAGGCGAAACAGATTTTCCCACCGAATGCGGATGTGTCCATTTGGGATGTCATGGCACAATGTGCGTTGTCGCGCGAAGATGAAGCCGAACTAAAACGCTACACCGAAGAATTGGGATTGATCTATATCTCAACACCCTTCTCACGTGCCGCGGCAGATTTCTTGGAAACCTTGGACGTGCCTGCATACAAAATCGGATCGGGTGAGGCGGACAATCTGCCCCTAATTCGTCACATCGCGCGCAAGGGTAAGCCCGTGATTATGTCAACGGGCATGCAGACGATTGAAACCCTGCAAGAAAGCGTTCAAATCCTTGAGGATGCGGGCATTGAATATGCGTTGTTGGAATGCACGAACCTTTACCCCTCACCGCCTGAAATTGTCAGTTTGCAGGGTGTGACCGATTTGAAATCGGCCTTCCCAAATGCGGTTGTTGGTTTTTCTGATCACTCAATCGGCCCTGAAATGGCGCTGGCCTCTGTCGCGCTGGGCGCGTCGATATTGGAACGTCACTACACTGATACACGCTATCGCAATGGGCCCGACATTATCAATTCAATGGACCCTGCGGAGTTGCGGTTTTTGATTGACCGATCCCGTGAAATCCACACCGCACTGATGAACCCAAAACAGCGCACAGGTCCTGAAGAGGATGTGTATCGCTTTGCCCGTGCGTCTGTTGTCGCGGATGCAGATTTGGCCGCGGGTCACGTGATTACGGAATCAGATATCTGGGCACGCCGTCCAGGGTCGGGTGAAATCGCGGGATTTGAGTTTGATAAGGTTGTTGGCAAAACACTTAAGGTGGCGGTGACACGCAACCAACAGCTAAAGTGGTCTGATTTCGAACATTAATTCGGGGTTATGCCCCCAATAAAGGCGCGCATATGAAATTGTGCATGCGCTGTTGGTCGCTGTGTTTTCGCAGTGTGCGGGCAGGCGCGCCGCGCAGCACATCCGAATGTTTCGCAACTTTCGGATGCGTTTATCAGATGTGATTTGCATTTTGGAACATTGTAATCGTTTTCATCCAATGCATCAGCAGGGCAATTGGTTAAACAGGGTGCTGCACATCCCGCGCATGGCGTCTTTAGAATTGGGCGAAGATCTTTGATTTCATGAGCAAATCCAATTGCTCCCCGAAACGATACATAAAGCCCGCTTTCATGGTCCACCAAAAATCGCAGAGGAGAGGCATAGACGTGCCCGGTGTTGAGTGCCCAAGAATAAAATGGATGATAGGGGGCGCCACCAAACGGGAAATAGGGGGTTCCACCACATTCGGTGCTTAAATTTCCGATCACACGCGCGGACCAACGATCCATGGGGTGTTCAAACCCGTCATTATATTCAGCAGAATTTGCAAACACATCCCAAAACCCCGGTTCATGTGGGGCAAGCAATACCAATGAAGCGAGATTAGGCAGACTATCATCACCGCGCACATCGCACACCCCTGCAATCCGCAATCCATGCGCAGCGCACGCGCCCGATAGATCATCAAATCCTATTTGCTTCGAAAGGGTAGCCATAAACTCCACCATAGTTGATCAGGGCGCGTATCCTGCCATTGCAATCCAACGCTCATATCGTCGTGCCCATTGTTTGGTTGGGCGACATAGGTGCCGAATACTTGATCCCAAAGAGACAAAGCAAAGCCGTAGTTGGAGTCATGTTCGCTGCGTTCAACAGAATGATGCACCCGATGCATATCTGGAGTCACAATGATTTTACGCACAATCTGGTCAATGCGCTGGGGCAGATGGATATTTGCGTGATTAAACATGGCCAGCCCATTTAGCATGATTTCAAACACGATCACCGCAAGTGCGGATGGCCCCAAGAGGTAAACCAGTCCAATTTTTAACAGCATGGACAATAGAATTTCGATGGGATGAAATCGGATCGCGGTTGTCACATCCATGTCGCGATCTGCGTGATGCACGCGGTGTAATCGCCACAGGAACGGGATTTTATGTGTCAGAAGATGTTGTAACCAAAGTGCAAAATCCAACACCAAAATCGCCAGTATAAATTCAACCGCGATTGGCAAATCGAGTATGTTAAATAGTCCCAGTCCAAGGGCATGTGCATCCACTGCCGCCCCGACTGCCAGCATGGGGAGTACCAGTGCCAATAAACGCAATCCAAGCGTATCAACAAGGATGATGCCCCAATTTGTGAACCACCGCTTTTTTCGGCTAACAACACGTGCGCGACGCGGTTTCAGAACCTCAACCAAAGAGAGGGCTCCAAAAATCCCTAGAAAGATCGATAATCGAATGATCGCTTCGTTTTCCATGTGCTAAAACCTAATCAGCACCATCATAAAATCAACTGCGATCACGCCAACCTGATGATGGAGCCCGCACCATGTTCTGTAAACAGTTCCAAGAGACATGCGTTTGGTGCACGCCCATCTAGGATAACAACCGCTTTTACGCCTTCTTCTAATGCGGCGAGGGCGGTTTCCGTTTTGGGTATCATCCCACCCGCAATTACGCCAGAGGCTGTCATTTCGCGAATTTGATCAGAATTCATTTCGGTCAATACATCGCCATCCGCGTTTTTGACGCCACTGACATCCGTCAATAACAACAAACGGTCCGCACTTAACGCCCCCGCAATGGCCCCCGCAACGGTATCTCCGTTGATGTTAAACGTTTCACCATTGCGCCCTGCACCCAATGGTGCGATTACAGGGATCAAATCGTTCTCGAATAAGGTACGAATGACCTCTGGGTTAATTTCCGATGGATTGCCAACCAATCCCAATGCTGGATCAGCAGGGTCGCAGACGACCAAATTTGCATCCTTACCAGATAGACCAACAGCGCGACCGCCTTGTTTATTAATGGCTTGCACTATGCGTTTGTTGACGGTGCCTGATAGCACCATTTCAACAACTTCCATCGTTGCTGCGTCGGTGACACGTTTGCCGTTTACGAATTTGGATTTGATTTCCAGCTTATCCAGCAGAGCGTTGATCATTGGCCCGCCACCATGGACAATTACAGGGTTAATCCCAACCTGCCGCATCAAAACAACGTCGCGCGCAAAGCTGTCCATCGCTTCGTCACTGGTCATCGCATGACCACCCAGTTTAATGACAACGATCGCGTCCGAATAACGTTGCAGGTAAGGCAGCGCTTGGGACAGGGTGCGGGCGGTAGCGATCCAATCACGGTTCATATCTTGTTTCTTCATTTTGGCGCACTCCATTTCGTTGGCTTGGCGCAATCGTGGTGATCCAAATTATTGAATATGTGCAATTGTTGACCGTAGGGTGTCAATCCCAACACCCTTTTCGGACGAGGTCACGATGATTTCAGGAAATGCAGCAGGGTGTTTGGACAATGCGCCGCGGACCTGATCCAAAACCTTGTCCATTTGATGGTCTTTGATTTTATCTGCTTTGGTCATAACGCATTGGAAGGTGACCGCAGATGAATCCAGCAAAGATAGGATTTCTTCGTCTACTTTTTTCACGCCATGGCGACTGTCTATCAAAACAAATGCACGGCGCAGCGACTGACGGCCTGACAAATATTGCTTCAAAAGCCGCTGCCATTTTTCCACAACGGGTAAGGGTGCATTGGCAAATCCATACCCGGGTAAATCAACCAGATAATGGCTTTCGTCCGTCGTGAAAAAATTGATTTCTTGTGTGCGTCCCGGTGTGTTTGATGCGCGTGCCAAACCTTTGCGCCCCGTCAGCGCATTGATCAGACTGGATTTTCCAACGTTTGATCGACCCGCAAAACACACCTCAATCCGATCTGCGGGTGGCAGGCCAGACATGGCAACCACACCTTTTAGAAAGTCGCTGCCACGCGCGAATAATAGACGCCCGTTTTCGCGTGACATGTCATCAGGTTCTGGGGCCAAAGGAAAAGGAAGTTGCATCACATCACCTGTAATTCATCGCCAATTGCGATCTGGCCGCTAGCGCTCGCAACACCATAGACTGTCATCTCTTGGTGATCCCATGTGTTCAAAACTGCCAAGGTGTCGGCGTCTCTTGCACCTGTCTCTGGATTTGCTGTTGTAGCAAGACAGCGTGTCACAGGGTCCTTAATTTCAAAAGTAACGCCACCGATCTGAATGTTTTTGCCGATCCATTCGAATTCTTCCCACGGTGCAGCACCATCAACCCAGATGTTGCAGCGCCAGCGCAAATTTGAAAGTGGGCGGCCGTGTTTTTGTTCAATCGCGCGGTGGGTGGCCATGTTGCCAATCGAAATCGATGGATAATCTGTGTCGGTCATCCCTGATTGTTGTGCGCGGACTAAACGTGCCGATTGGGCGCGGTTTTCAGGAACCATCCCTTTGGTCCATTCAATCAATTTCGCACCCTCAGAATCAGGATCGAATGACAATGGTTCTTTGGACGGGTGGGTCAGGGTCATCAAATGATTTTGATCATCCCACTTAGCGTTTATTGCCATCAATGACGGGGCCTTGGCACCAATGGAAAAATTGGTGCAAGATGCCCATTCAGAACCATCTGCATCAGTTTGGTCATGCGCAACGGCCCATGCACGATCTAAAGGAAGCGTCTGCCCCACTGTCACCGCAACCGTATTAAGCGCCTCGCGCCCATGCGATTTGATCGGGTGACGCCATATTTCGACGACCTTAATCATTCAGCTTTCTTACGTTGAAAGCTTTGACGAATGTTCCCAAACACATCTGGTTTGAAACCTTGCGAGCGCATAATCAAATACTGTTGGGTAAAGGTGATCATGTTGTTGGCAATCCAGTAAATCACCAAGCCACTTGCAAAAGATCCCAACATAAACATGAAGACCCAAGGCATCCATGCAAAGATCATTGCCTGCGTTGGATCGGTGGGGGCTGGGTTCAATTTTTGTTGTAGCCACATTGAGATACCAAGCAAAATCGGCAAAATACCCAATGCGATAAAGACAAAAATACCATCCTGTAAGGGTACCGCATAAGGCAGCAAGCCAAACAAGTTCCAGATCGAACTGGGATCAGGCGCGCTTAGGTCTTTGATCCAACCAAACCATGGGGCATGGCGCAATTCTAAGGTTACAAAGATCACTTTATAAAGTGAGAAGAAGATCGGAATTTGAACCAAAATCGGCAAACAACCCGCGGCCGGGTTCACCTTTTTCTCTTGATACAGCTTCATTGTCATTTGCTGCATCTTTTGGCGATCGTCACCAGCCTGCTTTTTGATTTTTTCCATCTCAGGCTGCAATTCTTTCATCTTGGCCATCGAGACATAGGATTTGTAGGCCAATGGGAACAAGAGCGCCTTGATCAATAGCGTCAGTCCAATAATCGCCCAACCCATGTTGCCAATCAAAAGGTTCAGCCAGTGCAAGACCGCAAACATTGGTTTAGTAATGAAAAAGAACCAGCCCCAATCAATACTATCAAGGAACCCTTCGATCCCTGTTTTTTCATAATTGCGGATCGTTTCCCATTCTTTTGCACCGACAAACATCTGTGTTGTCGCACTCACGGCTGTGCCGTTTGCGACGACCAATGGATTTAATACAGCTTCGGTTTGGTAGATATTTGAGGCCTCAAAATATTTGGCTGTTGAACGGAAACCTTTGCCTTTTTCAGGCGCGAGGACAGACATCCAATAGTGATCTGTGAAACCAATCCACCCGCTTTCTGCAACGTCTAGGCGGTCTGCATGGGTGCCTTCACGTGGATCAATGTCAAAATCAGCGACATCGCTATAGCCATCTTCAGAAAGTTCGCCATCCGTCATACGAATGATGCCTTCGTGCAGGATAAAGAAATTCTTCACATCAGAGGGTTCGCCGTGACGACGCAACAATCCGTAGGGGCGTAGTGTTGCTTCTTGGCCAGAGGTGTTTTCGACACTTTGACGAACGGTGAATAGGAAATCTTCGTCAACGGATACTTCGTGAATGAAATTCAGGCCCTGACCATTGTTCCATGTCAGTGTCACAGCGGCGTCAGGCGTCAGTGTATCATTCCCTTGAATTTCCCAAATTGTATCGGGTGTGGGCATGGCCGTTGCATCTGCACCCGATAGGGCCATCCAACCAAAGGCGCTATAAAATGCCTCATCCTCGCCCAGCGGTTTCAGCACACGAACGTTTTCGGCGCCTTCATCTAACGAAACGCGGAAATCTTTTAACTGCAGCGTGTCTAGGCGCGCACCAACTGTCGAGATAGATCCAGAAATTCTTGGGGTGTCTACCGTAACACGCGCGGCCTGGGCCGTGGTCGCAACCTGCTCATCTGCAACGACTTGCGTTTCCTGATCAATGGCAGGCAATTCAACGGGCGTTGAAATTGCATCGGCGGCATCGGTCACCTGTTCTTCTGGGACGGGTGGGGGAAACAAAACGAACCAAACGATCAGCACAAGCATGCTGAGGACCGAAGCAAGAATTAGATTTTTGTTTTGATCATCCATTTTAGGCGCCACCTGTCGTATCAATACTGAGGTGGGTTCAATAGAGATTGACCTAAAAGGTCAAGAGGCAAGAGGGCGATTTTGCGGATCAAAGCCTGTATCGCGAGGGAAAATGCGCTAAACGGCGGCTTTGCAATGTTGCTTTTTTAAATAGCCTTCCATCCATGCAACCACCTTTTCTGGGGCCAGTGGATGCGCGATTGAGTATCCCTGCAATGCGCCCAAGGTGAAGCGAGAATGCTAAGACGCGCTTAACGTAAATCGGGAATGTCGTCCAAATTTAGTTCAAATTTATTAGGATCACGTATCAATCCCGCAAAATCAAACAGCTTGGGATCAACCAAATGCGATGGACGAACGTTCATCAGGGCGCGGAACATCACCTGACGACGACCAGGTGAGTTCTTTTCCCATTGGTCCAAAATTTGTTTCACTTGCTGGCGTTGCAAACCATCCTGTGACCCGCAAAGATCACAAGGTATGATCGGATATTGCATAGCGCGTGCAAAGTTTTCGCAGTCTTTTTCTGCTACGAATGCAAGTGGACGATAAACGAATAGGTCACCTTCTTCATTCACAAGTTTTGGGGGCATTGTCGCTAAGCGCCCGCCATGGAACAGGTTCATGAAAAATGTTTCCAACATATCATCGCGATGATGTCCCAATACTACGGCGGAACACCCTTCTTCGCGTGCGATGCGGTACAAATGCCCGCGTCTTAGGCGGGAACATAGAGCGCAAAATGTTCGCCCCTCGGGGACTTTGTCCACGACGACGGAATAGGTATCCTGATATTCAATGCGATGGGGCACCCCCATTTTTTCCAAAAACTCAGGAAGGACCGTCGCGGGAAATCCAGGCTGACCCTGATCCAAGTTACAGGCCAAAATATCAACGGGTAAAAGGCCACGCCATTTTAGTTCATATAAAACGGCCAACAGGGTATAGCTGTCCTTGCCTCCGGATAAACACACCAACCACCGCGCATCCCGTTCGATCATGCCAAACTGTTCAATCGCTTCGCGTACGTTACGCACAATACGTTTGCGCAATTTTTTGAATTCGGTGGTCGAAGGGGCACCTGCGAACAATGGGTGGATATTGTCTAGATCATCTAACATTGTCTTGAATTACTGGATCCAAAGATGGTTCACAAGCGTGTGTTGTTTGTCTTCTTGGGTGGAACAGGATCATATCCGCATCCGCCCCATGGATTGCATCGCAAGATGCGTCGCGCAGCGTAAAATCCACCGATTAGGCCGCCGTGCTCTTTCAGGGCGTCTAATGCGTATTGGCTGCAGGTTGGTTGATACCGACAATTATACCCAACCCACGGCGAAAAAATCAGGCGATACCCTTTAACAGGGAGCATGAATATCCATGCGAGTGGGCTCATTTCGTGTCACCGTTTGCCAGTTGGGATAAGCAATATTTCAAATCTGACGGCAATCGATCAAATGGTAAATTCGCTGTGGTGTCGTGTTTGCCGATTAAAACGTAATCGCACCCCAGTTGACCGTGTTTTGCAAGTATCATTTGTGCGGCCGCCCGCAATCGCCGTTTGGCCCGATTGCGCAGTACGGCGTTTCCAACCTTTTTCGAACAAGTGAAACCCACGCGAATTCCCGCGCCGTCCTTGCGGTCAAATTTTTGAACGATGACTGTTTTGGAATGATGGCGTTGTCCACGCGCTGCGCGCAAAAAGTCGGGACGCTTTTCAATGACTTGAATGCCAGAAACAGAAAAAGACACCGCTTGCAGGGCATTTGTGTGGTGTCCATTTGACATGCTCACACTCCCAACTGGCGGTGCCTTGGAACTTTTGTCGATGGGGCGTAAATTATGCGCTCAAAGACTTCCGGCCGCGCGCACGACGTGCGTTTAGGATTTTACGGCCATTCTTTGTCGCCATACGCGAGCGAAAACCGTGGCGGCGTTTGCGAACCAAGTTTGATGGTTGAAAGGTGCGTTTCATCGCTCCGTCTCCGTTTTTGATCGACGCAAAACAAGATTCGCGCCAAAGGTAATTCTGAGGTGCTGCGTATAAGGGGCATCTGAAGATAAGTCAAACCCGCGTGAATACTTTTGCAGCATTTTTTCGCAAACGGCAGTCTATGTTTCAGATTTGAAGGATTTTTGGCATATTTCTTCACAAAACAACAGAAATAATCACCCCTTTGTGAAGGCACTGGCATTTTGATCCAAAGCAGGCTTCTTATGAGGCAGCGAGGTGACCATGAAACAGCTATTTCCACTTGCCATACTCGTCTTGGGTGGTGTGCTTGGCAGTATATTTTTAGGCGACTACATCAATCTTGATAGTCTGCGTGACAATCAGGCCAGTTTTTTGTCCTACCGACAAGAACACCCTGTTCTGATGGCTGCATCATTCCTTTTGATATATTTTGCAATCGTTTCGTTTTCGCTGCCTGGGGCGGCAATTGCATCATTGGTTGGGGGCTTTTTGTTTGGCTTGTGGCTTGGCACACTCTTAAATGTGACCGCGGCGACCCTGGGGGCTATTACCATCTTTATGGCAATCAGACTGGGATTTGGTGCTGCACTTGCCGCGCGTATTGACCAATCAGATGGCACGGTTGCGCGTCTTTTTCGTGGTTTACGTACCCATGAAATCAGCATGCTTTTGATCCTGCGCCTTGTCCCGATTGTCCCATTTTTTGTGGCCAATATTGCACCCGCCGTTGTGGGTGTGCGCACCATTCATTTTGCATGGACAACCTTGGTTGGCATTTTACCTGGTGGGCTTGTTTATACATGGATTGGTGTCGGTCTGGGAGAGATACTTGCAAACGGTGGTAATCCTGATTTGTCGGTTATCTGGTCACCAAATGTGCTGGGACCGCTGTTGGGTTTGGCGGCATTGTCGGCGCTGCCGATCATTTTGAACAAAGGAAACTCTGATGAAGTTTGATGCGGACTTGGTGATTATTGGTGCGGGCTCTGCGGGTCTTTCTTTTGCTGCGGGCGCTGTGCAAATGGGCGCAGGTGTCGTTTTGATAGAGGGCGGTAAAATGGGCGGGGACTGTTTGAACACAGGCTGCGTCCCATCAAAGGCCCTGATCGAGGCCGCACGCCGTGCCAAGGGCGCTGCATCTGCCAAGAACTTGGGTGTGTCCTGTCACGATGTGACGGTGGATTATGCATCAGTGATGCATCATGTGCGCGAGACCATTGCCGCCATTGAACCCCATGACAGCCAAGAACGTTTTGAAGGCTTGGGCGTTCGCGTCATCCGTGGTTATGCAGAATTTGCATCAAAAAATTCGATACGTGTGGGCAATGAAACTGTAACGGCGCGCCGAATTGTTGTTGCGACTGGGGCGACACCCATCGCACCGCCAATCAACGGGTTGGACACGGTCGCATATTTCACAAACGAAACCTTTTTCGAAAACCGAAATCGACCGGATCATCTAATCATTATCGGTGGTGGGCCAATTGGCGTGGAAATGGCACAGGCGCACGCGCAACTGGGTATCAAAACAACGTTGATTGAAAGCTTTGAAATTTTACCACGTGAAATCGCAAAAACACGTGAAATTGTGCGCACCAAATTATTGCAGGATGGCGTTACGGTTTTCGAAAACTGTGATGTGAGAAGCATCAAAGAAAACGGGGCGATCAAGTCGATTACCTTGGGCGATGGTCAAATGGTAAAGGGATCGCATATTTTGGTCGCCACGGGGCGGCGCGCGAATGTTCAGGGGCTTAATCTGTCCGCAGCGGGTATTGAAACCACGGATGTCGGGATCAAAGTGGATGATAGTTTGCGCACGACCAATCGTGCCGTTTATGCAATTGGTGACGTGATCGGACAGGAACAGTTCACCCATTTAGCAGGATATCATGCGTCATTGGTTGTGCGTTCTGCCTTGTTTGGCCTGCCTGCAAAAGTCAGAAAAAACCACATCCCAAGGGTCACATATTGCGATCCAGAAGTTGCCGG
>JAAEZW010000316.1:547-2845 GCA_018222665.1 Paracoccaceae bacterium | reverse complement strand
ATTTCGTTATGTTGTCAATATTTTTAGACAATATGTTGCCAAGTATCTGGCTAGGGGCTTTAAACGGGAAATTTTTCCAACCGAATCCCGCGATCATGCAGGGCCTGTCGCGTTGATTTTGCAATTTCAATGGCCTCGGGCGTATCCCCATGTAGGCAGATAGTGTCAATTTTCGTGGGGATATGCTTGCCCGATTGGGTGATAATCGCTCCCGCCTCGACCATATCTGCGATGCGCGGCCCCGCAATTGCCGCATCATGGATTACAGCACCCGGTAAACGACGATCAACCAGTGTGGCATCATCATTATAGGCGCGATCGGCAAAAATTTCGCCAACCCATTTGCAGCCCAATTTTTCCGCAGCTTCTTGGTGTGCTGTTGCCGCAAGCACCATAATTGTCGCCTCTGGTGCGACCGAAAGCGCGGCATCATACAACGCATAGGCCATGTCTGCATCCTCGGACGCCATGTTTGACATCGCCCCATGTAATTTAACGTGTCTTACGTGTGTTCCCGCCGCACGCGCCATACCCAAAGCTGCCCCAACCTGATAGCGTACTTGGTTTTGCAATGTGCCAATTGGAACGGACAAACGATTGCGGCCAAACCCCTCGATGTCGTGAAATCCAGGGTGGGCACCAATCCCCACATCTTTTTCTGTGGCCATCCGCATGGTAGCTAACATGGTGTTGGGATCGCCCGCATGAAATCCACAAGCGATATTAGCAGAGGTTACGATGTCCAGCAGGATGTCATCATTGCCCATTTTCCATGGACCATAGCTTTCGCCCATATCGGCGTTCAAATCTACGGTTGCCATACCATCCTCCTGCTTCCTGTGTTCGTATTCTTAGAGTGTGCGATTGAAATGCGATCAATGCAAGGGGACTCAGTGCATGTGTTGATTAGGTGCAAATCGATCTACCAAATTGCGAAGCAGCGTGTCAAATCGCAACGCTTCTTGGAATTCGCGCACCCCGAAGGATACCGACACGCGCATATCCGGGAATTGCGGAAACTGAGCCGCCCCAACGCTGCTGTGCAAAAATCCCAGACCAAATTTGAGGCAAGCTGATCCGTCAAATCCAATGTATCTTTGAAAACTTCCGCCCGTTCGCCCAGCACCTGTTGCAATACTAAGCAGACCTGCGCACAGGTATCAACGGGCAGACCCGTTTCCAGCACCAGTTGGTTTATGGACCAGGCCTCTAATAGCATATCCGGAATGATGCTTTATGCTACCTCCGATAGAAATTCGCCGTTGGGAACTTTTCTTCGGGCATTTGCGCGCGAAAGTTTGGTTATGAACACTGCTCAATTTGTTATTTTCGAGGACGTTAGCATGTCTTGGCGTTTGGGTCATCAAAAACCGCGATGGGCACACTTGCGTCGATATCAAATGCGTTTAGTGTCATCGCAATGACAGGAGGCAAGGATGCTATCAGGCGTTCGTATCGTTGAATTTGAGGCACTGGGGCCCGCCCCATTTGCGGGGGCCATGTTGGCCGAATTGGGGGCAGAGGTGATTGTCATTCACCGCGCGGGTGGCGTACAATCACCTGCGCGAGCAGGGCACAGCCCATTGGATCGTGGAAAAAAATCAATCGTTCTGGATTTGAAACAAGAGGCGGATCGCACAATTGCACGTCAGCTCTGTGCACATGCCGATGGGGTGATTGAGGGGCTACGTCCCGGTGTGATGGAGCGTTTGGGATTAGGCCCAAATGATCTGTGCACCACCAACGCGCGTCTGGTTTACGGACGTATGACAGGGTGGGGCCAAACGGGGCCGCGGGCAAAACAGGCAGGACATGATTTCAACTATGCTGCCCTGACAGGGGCGCTGTGGTATGCATCAGGTGCTGGGGATCGTCCGCAAACACCGCCAACGCTTGTTGGCGATATTGGTGGCGGTGCGCTCTATCTGGTTGTTGGGATGCTCACGGGAATTTTACGTGCGCGGGACTCTGGGCAGGGATGTGTTGTGGATGCGGCGATTGTGGATGGTGCAGCGCATATGATGAACCTGTTAATGTCTTTGCAATCCAACAACAGCCTGAGCGAGGCACGAGGTCAGAGCCTGCTGGATGGCCCCCATTGGTCACGCTGTTATGCCTGTGTGGATGGGGCATATATGTCGGTTCAATGTCTTGAGCCGAAATTTTATGCGCAATTTTTGGATATTCTGGGCTTGCAGGATACCGAAGCCTTTGCAGAGCAGTACAATCCAAAACTTTGGCCGGATCAGTCGCGCGCAATTACTGCAATTTTTGCTGCGAAACCCCAGTCACATTGGA
>JAAEZW010000316.1:0-537 GCA_018222665.1 Paracoccaceae bacterium | reverse complement strand
GCAGGATACAGACGCCTTCGCTGAGCAGTATAATCCAAAACGCTGGCCGGATCAGTCGCGCGCACTTGCCGCGGTCTTTGCCGCAAAACCCCAGTCACATTGGACGGAATTGTTTGAGGGATCAGATGCCTGTGTCGCCCCCGTCTATTCCCCATGGCAGGCGCAAAATGATCCACACATTCAGAACCGCGGCATCTGGCAAGAGGTGGATGGCATGCTCTGCGCGGCCCCAGCGCCACGATTTGATGGTGCGCAGCCGCGCATTGGGGATATTTGCGAACGCGATGCACATCGCGCTGAAATTTTAAAGATGATTGGATCTAGTAATGAGCAGTGATTTTGAGACACTAAATAAAATACTAGATGGGCGATATTCCTGTCGTGCATTTCAGGACAAAGCTGTCCCCATACAGGATATGCACGCGATCATTCAAGCCGCGCAAAAGGTGCCGTCATGGTGTAACTTCCAACCCTGGCAGGTGCATTTGGTGAGAGATGATGTAAGAGACACCCTATCTGAAAAAGTGATGGCGGCAG
>JAAEZW010000315.1 GCA_018222665.1 Paracoccaceae bacterium | reverse complement strand
GATTTGTGCCGCGTTCTATCTGATGCGGGGCAGGCGGCGGTTGCGCGTGCGCGCGCCAGCTTTTAAGATTTTGCATAGCAGGTATTTCATCAGATGCCTTACAGATCCAAAAATTTGTGTTACATAGACCGGAATAGATTAGGATAAACATTGTGCGTGATCTAAAAATCCCAGCAGAGCGTCATCCCGAAAAAGCGCATCGCCCCGATAATGAACAGCCCAAAAAACCCAGTTGGATCCGCGTAAAAGCGCCCGTAAGCGAGGGGTACAAACAAACGCGTGATATCATGCGGGCCAATAATCTGGTCACTGTCTGTGAAGAGGCAGGTTGCCCAAACGTTGGCGAATGTTGGTCACAGGGGCACGCAACCATGATGATCATGGGTGAAATTTGTACCCGCGGTTGCACGTTCTGTAATATCGCTACGGGTCGTCCCGATGAATTGGATGCCTTTGAACCTGGTCGGGTTGCGGATGCGGTTCAAAAACTGGGGCTTAATCACGTGGTTATCACATCTGTGGATCGTGATGATCTGACCGATGGTGGCGCCGAACATTTCGCACAAACAATCCGCGCCGTGCGCCATCGAAGTCCAAACACAACCATCGAAATTCTGACGCCTGATTTCCTGAAATGTGAAGATAGCGTGTTGGAAACCGTGGTAGCCGCATGTCCCGATGTGTTCAACCATAACCTTGAAACGGTCCCAGGGCTTTATCCAGAGGTGCGCCCAGGGGCGCGGTATTTCCATTCCCTACGCCTGTTGCAGCGGGTCAAGGAGATGGATCCATCCATGTTCACGAAATCGGGGATCATGGTGGGGCTGGGCGAAGATCGTCAATCGGTTTTGCAGGTGATGGATGACATGCGGTCTGCGGATATTGATTTCCTAACGATTGGTCAGTATCTGCAACCAACCCCAAAACATCACCGTGTTGATCGTTTTGTCACGCCAGAGGAATTCAAATCCTATGAAACCGCAGCCTTTGGTAAAGGGTTCTTGATGGTCTCGGCAACCCCGCTGACACGATCATCCTATCATGCAGGGGATGATTTCGCCCAATTACGTGCGGCGCGTCAGAAAAAATTGGGATTGGCATAGCATTCAGGCTGAGGGCTAATTCATGGGCGCCATCTGCACCTTGTTCGGGTGGCGATTCAAATTCCAGCTTTCTGGCCACATGTTATATTTCTCAAGCCCGGCCAACAGCAGGCTAAACCCAAGGATAACACCCCACATCATCAGTTGTTTTTTGCTGGGTGGACGCCTGATCCACATGGCCATACGCCATAGCAATTTGTCATACTGCATGAAATCATCATCATAATACCCGATATCGGATTGTGTCCTATGATCCTAGCAGGGTAATTTTAGGGCAGGAAAGGACCAATTTTATGACACAGGATACATGGGCCTATGTGGCATGCAACGCAGGGCGCGTTGAGTATTCAATTTTTGATGCGCGTGACACTCGCGTGGCACATGGGGCGGTGGCCCTGTCTGAATTTGGCCCGCATGAACCAAAGGACGTGTTAACATCATTGGATGTTTCCTTTGTTGTGTTGGATGGCGCGTTCGCAGGGCAAGGTGTGACATGTCCTGCATCGCTTGCCGCACCCATCGAAATTGGGGGGCAATTCGCCCGCATGACGCGGTTTACTGATAAATCTGCGCCAGATCAGTGTTTTGCGCATGCTGCCGCGCTTGGGGCCTTTGTCGCGGATCACGCCAAATGGGATGGGATCGTTATTTTCGCAGGCCCAGTCACAACATGGGCCCAAGTCAGCGCGGGTGAGTTGATTTCATTTCGCAGCAGCCTTGCCCTGAAAATAGGCTATCATGTGATGCTTGATCGTGGTTTGGATACCCCTGATCAGGTGGGTGATGGGTTTAATGATGCGGTTGGCAGTGGATTATCGAACCCCGAAACCGTGTTTAGCAAACTGAGTGCTTCGGTGGGGGCCGAAACCCATTTGGGCCACGTGTTGGGTGCGGAGTTGGCGGCCTTTCGTTCCTATTGGTTGGGACAGGATATCGTCATTTTAGGCGAGGGGGACGCGGCACATTGGATCGAAGCCGCCCTAAAATCGCAATTCGCGATGGTGCGGCGCGATCCACAGGATTATTTGGGCCGTGGCGCCCGTGCCGCACGCGCGCATGTGATGGGAGAGACATAAGATGAAACGCCTAGAAACCGAATGGCAGGCGCAGCCGCTGTTTCAAATCACACTGTCCAGCGATCAGATGCAGGTCGATGTCCTAAACCTTGGCGCGGTTTTACAACGGATTTCCTGGGCGGGGCAGGATCATAACCTGTGTTTGGGCTATCCAACTGTTGATCCATACCTCATCAACCCAGGAAAGTTGGGGGCAATCGTTGGACGATATGCCAATCGCATCAATCAGGCACAGGCGATGATCGACGGTGTTTCATATAAGTTCGATGCCAATAATGGCGCGCATTGTTTGCACGGGGGGCGTGAAACGCTGGGGCTGCGGGCCTCTGATGTTTTGGAATATTCACGATCGCACGTAGTTTTGTTACAACGCATGCCCGACGGTCACATGGGGTTTCCTGGGGCGTTGGATGTTTGGGTCACCTATCGCCTGCAGGGGGCGACGTTAGGGGTTGATATTCGCGCAAAAACCGATGCGCCTACGCTGTGCAATATCACGGGCCATGCCTATTTCAACTTCACAGGCGCACCAACAATCGCCGATCATCAATTACAGGTGGCCGCATCACAGATTTTGCAGGTGGATGAAACGGGTATCCCCAGTGGGGAAAAAATGAATGTTGCAGGGACGCAGTTTGATTTTCAGACGCCTGCAGCCCTGAGGCAAGGGGATCAC
>JAAEZW010000314.1 GCA_018222665.1 Paracoccaceae bacterium | reverse complement strand
CATATCCCGCGTAAACCAGCGCATGTAAAACGGCTGAGGCGACAAGCGCAAGTTCAGGCGCACCAATGCCATTCATTGGGTTGATCCACTGCCCAGACCAAAGCGTCAGGGGCAGCACAACGATCATCCCGATCAGGGATGCCCCCCATAGCGTTTCAATGGCACTGTGGTGCAGCGTTCCAAATTTCGCGATATAATTCCCCTCGACCCCATAGAAAAACGGGGCAGCCAAAGCGATGGGAATGAACAATACGGCCATTTTATCAGGCAGGCTCGCCTCGGGCAAAACAAGGATCGCAACACCCGCCATGCCACTGATCAGCCCCAGAAATCGCAGCGCCGAAAACCGTTCATTTCCAATCGCAATCGCAATCGGAGAGGCAAACATGGGCACCGCCGCAATACAAATGGCCAAGGCATAGCCCGGCACATGGACAGCCGCAGAATAGGACGCATAATTCGGTAATATCGTCCCAATAAACGCGATAATCACGAAAAGTCGAATAGATCCCGCCGTGATCCGTGGAAACGATCCACGCGCCACGATCATAGCGCCCAGCACAACAACACCGATCACAAATTGCCAAAAGATCAGGCCAAGGGGCATGTGACCAGCGCTCACCGCAATCTTGCTCAGGGGAATACTTGCTCCCCACCCGATGCCGAACAGCATCAGCGCCGCATAGGGCAACAATCGTGCGTTCATGGTGCGCTGGCCTCTAGCAGGCCACCATGTCGGATCATCTTCACCACCTGCGCCTTGCCTGTGCGGTCATCTGTTTCAACAAACAGACCGCTCAGTGTTGCGGGGCCCTCGGCGGGTGTAAAGCGCCCCTTGGACATGCCCGTAATAAATCGGCGCATGGGTTCAGTTTTTTCCATGCCGATCACGCTGTTGTAATCGCCACACATGCCTGCGTCTGATTGATAAGCGGTGCCTGCGGGTAAAATCATTGCATCCCCTGTTGGGACATGGGTATGCGTGCCCACGACCACGGATGCACGTCCATCACAGAAATGCCCCATCCCCATTTTTTCCGATGTCGCTTCACAGTGGACATCAATCAAACTGGCCTGCACCGATCCCCCCAGGGGATGTGACCGCAAAACCTGATCCACCGCTGAAAACGGATCATCAAAGGGGCGCTTCATAAAGACCTGCCCCAAAATTTGGGCAACCAAGATTTTGCGCCCGCGCGTGTCACTGAAAATCCGCGCACCCCGACCGGGGGCGGATTTGGCATAGTTCAACGGTCGAATGATACGCGGTTCGCTTTCGATGAAGGTCATCATCTCTTTTTGATCAAAGGCATGATCACCCAGCGTGATACAATCGGCGCCCGCCTCTAATATCGCCATGGCATGCGCCCCTGTTAGGCCAGCACCGCTGGTTGCATTTTCTGCATTCACGACGACGAAATCCAATTTCCACGCCTGACGCAAATCTGACAGTTGGTTCACAATCGCCACGCGCCCTGCGCGTCCCACGACATCACCCAAAAATAAAATTCTCATACCTTGTGGTTAGGTGGGAACGTGAAAAAGGGCAAGGCGTCAGTCCAAATTATCCTTTGATTTCGATAATTTCGCGTTCTGTCACGATCATATCAAGTGGTTGATCTGTCGCCTCTAGGGGCAATTCGGCGCATTCTTGGGCGCTATAGGCAAATCCAATGGCCAGTGTCGCGCGTTTGGCGCGTAGCAATTCCAAGGTGCGATCATAAAACCCACCACCATAACCCAATCGCCCACCTGCACGGGTGAACGCGACCAGCGGCACAACGACCAATTCAGGTTCAAAATAATCTGCAACCACAGGAACCTGCGCCCCAAAGGAGCCATCCACCAATGCGCAATCGGGTTCCCATCTGGAAAATAACAGCGGTGATGCCTCTTTCACAATCACGGGCACACCCACGGGTCCATGCGCGGAGGCCTCTGCCATTGCAGGCAGTGGATCAATTTCCGTGCGGATCGGCATGTAACCTGCACAGGGAACGCCACGATAGCCCGCCAAAACGGATGACAGCATGCCTGCCGCCGATCCCGCATTGTCACCATGCGCCTCTTTCCTGCGCGCGAATGCGGCCTTGCGAGCGGCCGCCTTTTGTTCATCAAGCGTCATAACAGGAAAACCCCCGCAATTGTCAGAAACGCAAAAAACCCAACGACATCGGTCACAGTTGTCACAAACGCCCCTGATGCAAGCGCGGGGTCAATGCCCAGTTTTTCCAAAATGACGGGGATCGCAGTCCCCGCCAGCCCCGCAACAATCATGTTGATGATCATGGCAAGCGCAATCACATACCCCAATGCGGGGGATCCAAACCAAATCACACCGATAATTCCCATCACAACGGCAAAGATCAAACCATTGATCACCCCCACCGAAATTTCACGGGTAATCACGCGCCATACGTTTGATCCCGTCAAGTCTTTGGTTGCAATGGCACGCACCGCAACAGTCAAACTTTGCGTGCCTGCATTTCCCCCCATCGAGGCGACAATCGGCATCAACACCGCCAGCGCCACAAAGGTTGCAATGGTTTCTTCGAAAATTGCGATGACGAGGGATGCAAGGATTGCGGTAAACAAATTCACCGCCAGCCATGGCAGGCGTTGTTTTGTGGTTTCAATCACGCTGTCACTTAGGCTGCTTTCGCCAACACCCGCAAGGCGCAGGATATCTTCTTCGTGTTCTTCATCCAGAACGGCCATCGCGTCATCAATCGTGATTACCCCCACCAAACGCCCTTCTTCATCCACAACAGGCGCAGAGATCAGGTGGTATTGGTTAAAGGCATAGGCGACATCGCCTTCGTCTTGGGTGGCGGGAAACACCTCAAACACAGTTTC
>JAAEZW010000313.1 GCA_018222665.1 Paracoccaceae bacterium | reverse complement strand
ATGAATATTGTGATCGTCGCGGGATAGCGGGCATTGATGACTTTGGGTTTTATTTGGCCTTTTGTTTTTTCCGGATGGCGGGCATTCTGCAAGGTGTGAAAAAACGCGCATTAGATGGAAACGCGGCTGATCCGCAACGGGCATTGAGATTGGGAAAATATGTTGATGAATTTGCACGCCAAGGCCTTGCCGCGGCAAAAACGGTTTGACCATGCATCCTGTTGAATTAAACGAACCGCTAAGTGGTTTTCAAAAACACATGGGCTATGAATTGGTCGAATGGTCCGACGGGTTTGCAAAACTCATCATGCCAATTGGCCCGCATTTATTAAATCGTGAGGGTATTCCGCACGGCGGAGCGCTTGCCACCGTATTAGATACGGCGATGGGTTTTGCAGGATCATATACAGGTGATCCCGATAAGTCACATATTGTGATGACATTAAATCTGTCGGTGAACTACATGGCAAAAGCGAATGGAAACCGTCTGATCACAACCGCTAATGTGACAGGCGGTGGATATAAAACGTTCTTTGCCGAAGCGCGTGTCAGCGATGACTTGGGTACAGTGGCCGCAACGGCTACTGGGGTTTTTAAACGCAAGATTTAGAACTTACAGCCAACCTTGTAGGTTACGACTGATGATCTGTGTCAGCGCATCTATATGTGCGTCATCGTCGTTTAAGCATGGAATATATGTGAATTCTTCTCCGCCTGCTTCCTCAAAGCTTTCTTTAATTTCTTCGTTAATCTCTTCTAATGTCTCAATGCAGTCTGCTGAAAACGCAGGTGCAATAACTGCAATCCGCTTTTTGCCGTCTTCTTCTGCAAGTCGTGCCACTTCTTCCACAGTGTATGGCTTTAACCACTCTTCTGGCCCGAACTTGGATTGGAATGTTGTCACGATGTCCGTGTCGGCCCATCCCAAACGTTCTTTCAGAAGTCGTGTCGTTTTTTGACATTGACAATGGTAGGGGTCGCCTTGCATCAGATAGCGTTTTGGAACGCCGTGGTAGGAACAGACGAGGACCTCTGGTTTGTTTTCCGCTTCTGCATAGGCCTTTTCAACAGATTGCGCCAAGGCCTCAATATATGCAGCGTCATCAAAATATGGTTCGATGACACGCGCGATGGGCTGCCATTTTTCATTCATCAGAGCGCGGAAAAATTGATCATTCGCCGTTGCTGATGTCGCGCCTGCGTAGTGCGGATACAAAGGAAAGAACAATATTTTTGAACACCCTTTCGCAACCATTTCGCGCACCTTGGACTTGGTCGAAGGATTGCCATAGCGCATGGCGAAATCGACGACAACTTTATCGCCATACCTTTCATGGGCGCGCTCTTTGATTTTTGCTGTCTGCGCTTTGGTAATTGTCATCAAGGGGCTTTCGCCCTCTTCTTCATTCCAGATTGATTTATATGCTGCGCCCGAACGGAATGGGCGAGAAGTTAAAATAATCAGTTGAAGAAGTGGTTGCCAAAGATACGCGGGATAATCGATCACGCGTTTGTCCGACAAAAATTCGCCCAGATAGCGACGCATGGACCAATAATCATAATTATCGGGCGTCCCCAGATTGGCAATCAAGATACCGACCTTTGCTTCAGGTACTTTTGGATGATCTGGCGCTGCGTGCACTGGGCAACTTAGGGGCGTATTTTTGTCAAACATTCTTCTGTCATTCCGTTAATCCTTTCAGACATAAGGCAATCACGCCTGTGGTCAATCTTTCAAATTGTGTTCTGCTACACCAAGTGCATCCGCAAGCCGCATTTTTGCGGAACCAGGGTGCAGCGGCTTTTGTTGACTTTCGTCTGGCGCCCAACCGGTCAGGAAAATCTGCTCAAAGGTTGCGATCAAATTCTCATCGGAGTTTGCAAATTCTGCTTTGTAAATTGCCTCCGCGTGCTGGAATAGGCCGCGAGGCGTGAAACGTCGTGAACGATCGGTCATCGCGTTTGATTCACCCATCGCGCGTAGATCCCTCATCAATGCATGTAAATTCGGATAGGCCACGGTTTGTGCCGCGCTATCCGCCACGGGCAACGCAAGGTTTGCGCGCTGAAGCAATGCCCCCAAATCCTGAAGATCAGCCATCGGCAGGACACGTGGCGACAGCCCGCCTGTGATTTGGCTTTCTGCTGTTGCCAAAGAACTCCTGAGTTCTTGTAAGGTCTGACCACCAAAGCAGATCGCAATAAACAAACCATCTGGCCGAAGGCTGCGTGCACATTGAATGATCTGTCCCACTGGATCGTTTGCGCAGTGCAGGGCCAATGCATGGATGATCAGATCACAACTTTGCACAGATAAATCCAACACATCTGTGTCCTCAATCACCCGTGCTTCAGGAAAGGCGGCGGCCCATGGATCTGCCCACCCGGTGACGATCACGATATCCTTAAAGGATTTGTTAACCATCATCAGCCGATCTTGAACGTCAGCGATCGCGAGGTCGTGCAAAAACGAACCCTGTTGCGTCACGCGACGTGCGCGGTTTTGCAAAAGAGCCTTGCGGTCAATCAATTGGTTTTGTCCTGTCATAATGGTCAGATATGCTGAAATCGCCTGTAATTCAAACTGCTATCCGCATGTTGTATCCACCACAGTGCATTATGTGTCGCGAACAACTGCAATAAGAAAACGCGCTGTGTGGATCGTGTTGGCGCGACATGCCGTTTACACGGATTGCGCGTGTGTTCGTTGCGGTGCATCGTTGATTGGGTTTACGGAAACCGCAAGGGCAGAATGCAACGACTATATACATAATCCACCTCCTTGGGGCGAAGGTCGGGCTGTGTTTCGGTACCAGGGCTTGGCGCGGAAAATGATACTTGAATTGAAACACGGTTATCGACCAAAGC
>JAAEZW010000312.1 GCA_018222665.1 Paracoccaceae bacterium | reverse complement strand
TTTGTTGGCCTCGGGGGGGACGACTCTCTAAAAACGATTATCATGATCTGTTTGGGCCTTGCGCTCTCAACGGTGGGTCTTGATTTGATTTCGGGCCAACCGCGTTTGATTTTTGGCGATATGCCCGGATTTTATTCGGGGATCTCCTTCCTTGTGTTGGCCATTGGCACTTATGGTCTGGGGGAAATCCTATACACCATCGAAACATCCAAAACCGCGCCCAAAGTCACAAATGCCCGCATTACATTTGCGGAATTGGGCGCGGGGTTAAAGCGCATGAACGGCTTGTGGAAAACCATGTCGCTTGGATCACTCCTTGGGTTTTTCGTGGGTATGCTGCCCGCGGCGGGGGCAACACCTGCGGCGCTGATGTCCTATGGGATTGCGAAGCAGACATCAAAAACATCTAACACATTCGGCAAGGGCAACATCGAAGGCGTCGCCGCCCCCGAAACGGCGAACAACGCGGCCTCAACCGGGTCATTGTTGCCAATGCTAACACTTGGCATCCCAGGATCGCCCACAACGGCGCTCTTGCTGGGCGGTATGGTGATGTGGGGATTGGTGCCAGGACCGATGTTGTTCATTGAACAACCTGATTTTGTCTGGGGTCTGATTTCATCGCTTTATACGGCAAACTTTGCTGCGGTGGCTGTGAACATCGCCTTAATTCCCGTCTTTGTCTGGGCGCTGCGCATGCCGTTTACGGTTCTTTGTGCGCTGGTGGTGGTGCTGTGCATCGTGGGTGGGTTTGCACCATCGCAAAAGATGCACGATGTGTGGTTGATCTTTGCCTTTGGAGTCGGTGGGTACTTGCTGCGCAAGGCGGATTATCCATTGGCCCCTTTAGTTCTGGCGCTTGTTCTTGGGCCATTGATGGAAAAAAGTTTTCGTCAAACCCTGATTGCGGAACAGGGCAACATCCTTGCCTTTGTGGAACGCCCCCTCTCTGCAACCTTTATCGGTTTGGCAATTCTATTCTTTGTCATGCCCTTCGCGGTGGCCTTTATCACAGGCGCGAAAGAGCGCCTGCATGTTCCCAGTAAACGTCCAAAAATTAACTAGATTGAATGGATCAGTAAAATGAAAACAACACTACACGATTTGATCGACCAACATCCAGATCATGCCATTGCAATCGGTGAACCCGGGCGGGAATGGTTAACATACTCGGGCTTGCGCAGCGTGGCGACATCAGTACGTCACAGCCTGCGTCAGTTCGGGATCAGTGTGCAGGACCGCGTGGCAATCGTTCTGGCCAATGGATCGGACATGGCATCGGCTTTTGTCACCATTGCACAGGCGGCAACCACTGCGCCGTTGAACCCCAGTTACCGCGAGGATGAATTTGCCTTTTACCTTGAGGATTTGGGCGCCAAGGCGATTGTCCTGAAAAATGACTATGATGGTCCTGCACGTCAGGCGGCGGAAAAATTGGGATTGATTGTTTTAAACTTGATCCCGACGTCGCGCGCGGGCGAATTTACATTGGTAGGGCCCGATGCAAACGCCGCGCAAGATGCCACCCCAACCGCGGATGATGTTGCGCTTATCCTGCATACATCGGGCACAACATCGCGTCCGAAAATTGTGCCCCTGTTGCAGCGCAATGTTGCGGCATCGGCGCAAAATATCGCCACGTCACTTGCGCTGACTGAAGCGGATCGCTGTTTGAACGTGATGCCTTTGTTTCACATCCATGGCTTGGTGGCCGCCGTCTCGGCGACATTTGCATCGGGCGGGTCAATTTATTGCACGCATGGTTTTAACGCCATGAATTTCTTTGCGATGATGTCAGAGGCGCGTCCAACATGGTACACGGCCGTCCCAACCATGCATCAGGCGATTTTGTCCCGTGCGGGGCGTAATGCCGATGTGATCGCGGATGTGCCGCTGCGCTTCTTACGCTCTTCCTCGGCCTCATTGCCCGCGCAGGTGATGGAGCAGTTGAACAAAACATTCAACGCCCCTGTGATCGAGGCCTATGGCATGACTGAGGCCGCGCATCAAATGTGTTGCAATCCGCTGGATCGTCAAAAACCAGGATCCGTTGGCGTGGCCGCAGGACCCGAAGTGGCGATTGCACATGAAATTGAAAACCGAATTGTGGGCGGAAAGGGCGAAGTTGTGATTTCAGGTCCAAACGTGACGCCCGGATATGAAAGCAACCCAGAGGCCAACGAAAAGAACTTTTTTGATTTTGAAGGCAAACGGTGGTTCCGCACGGGCGATCAGGGCGCATTTGACGCCGATGGTTTCCTAGAACTGACAGGCCGTCTAAAGGAAATCATCAACCGCGGCGGGGAAAAGATTTCACCGTTAGAAGTCGACGGTGTTCTGATGGATCACCCCAGCATCCAGCAGGTTGTCACATTCGCATTGCCCCATCCAAAATTAGGGGAAGAGGTAGCTGCTGCCGCCGTTTTGCGCGAAGGGCACGAGGCCACAGAAAAATCAATTCGTGAATTTGCCGCCGAACGTATGGCCGATTTCAAAGTACCGCGTCGCGTCATCATCATGGATGAAATCCCCAAAGGGGCCACAGGCAAAATGCAACGGATCGGCATGGCCGAAAAACTTGGCCTTGTTGCTGCGGAGTAGAGAATGAAAGTTTGTATTTTTGGGGCAGGCGCCATTGGCGGCTATATGGGCGTGAAATTGGCTAAGGCGGGCGCAGATGTCAGTCTGGTTGCCCGTGGTCCACATTTGGTCGCGATGCAGGAAAAGGGCCTGACTCTGATCGAAGAGGGCGAAACAACAACGGTTCCCGTCACAGCCTCGGATGATCCCGCGGCATTGGGCGTTCAGGATTATGTGATCGTCACGCTTAAGGCGCATTCTGTGCCTCCCGTCGTATCCAAAATGGCCCCAC
>JAAEZW010000311.1 GCA_018222665.1 Paracoccaceae bacterium | reverse complement strand
ATCCCACTGCTGTCAGAAACAAACACCGCATCGGCAATCCCCGCCCATGCGCGTTCAAATTGTAACAAATCCACCTCGACCAAAATCACACCCAATGGGGTATTTTGCGCCTCCAATCGTTTGGCATAGTAAAACCCGAAACCACCGCTTTCTTTTTCCACAACGCTAAACACCGTTTCGTTCGAGCGCATGGCGTCAACGAAATACGCCTTTTCCCGGTGGGCGGCCGCGATATTGTGCCGTTCGGTCGAGGCCACGGTGCGCCCATCCACATCCAACAGGCTAAGGGAGGCTGCGTTGATTTCATCCAAAAAACTAATCAACCGTTGTGACGTTTTTGAAAAATCGTTTAATTCTAATGCTGTAATCAGCGATTGGTCACGCGCCAACAATTGGGGAACAATTGAATTTCGTTGCAATTCGCTTTTTAGGTTTCCACCATACAGTGCCAACCGCAACTCTGCACGGTTTGCCGTACTTTGCGAAAAGCGTTCCATCAAAATGCTGTTGGTCAGATAAAACGTAACCGCCGCGATCACAAAAAGGATGGCAATCACCAAACGCAGGCGCAGGGAACTGCGCACGTTTGGGACATTATCATCATCAGAATCACTATTTGTCGGCGTCATACCGTCAAACTATACCCAACAAACGATGGGCGTTACACCTTGGCGATTTGATCCATCAATCCGGCAAAAAACGGCTGACCGTCTGTGCCACCCTGTGCTGGATCGGCCAAACGCTCTGGGTGGGGCATCATGCCTAATACACGGCGATTTTCTGACAGGACACCTGCGATACTGTGCACAGATCCATTGGGATTGTCAGCATAGGTAAAGGCCACGCGATCCTGATCAAACAGGGACTGCGCATCCGCATCATCAAGGTTATAGTTTCCGTCATGGTGAGCAATTGGAATTGTGATTGACTGATCCGCCTTATACGCCGAGGTATAGGCCGACTGCGTCGTTTCCACGTTCAATTCGACATGTTTACAAATGTATTTCAAACCTGCATTGCGCAATAAGGCACCTGGCAACAGGCCCGTTTCGGTTAGTACCTGAAATCCGTTGCAGACGCCGAACACATATCCACCGCGATTTGCGAAGGCCACGACTGACTGACAAATTGGGGAACGCGCTGCAATCGCACCAACGCGCAAATAATCACCAAATGAAAATCCACCGGGGATTGCAACGAAATCCAAGCCATCGGGCAAATTGGTATTTTTGTGCCACACCATGGTAACATCTGCGCCAGCGGCCTTAAGCGCCACAGCCATGTCACGATCGCAGTTTGATCCGGGAAATTGAATAACGGCTGCGCGCATTAGCTTAACTCGATCTGATAGCTTTCGATGACGGTGTTGGCCAAAAGCTTTTCACACATCACTTTGACTTCGGCCTCTGCTGCGGCCTTATCTGTTGCGGCAAGATCCAATTCAATCACTTTGCCCTGACGCACCCCTTGGACACCGTCAAAACCCAAAGCACCAAGCGCGTGGCGCACGGCCTCGCCCTGAGGGTCAAGAACACCTAATTTCAACATGACATAAACACGGGCTTTCATCACTAATCCCTCTTATTCAACGATTTTAGGTTTTGGCATCTGCGCAGTTTTGGGCAAAACACCCAAACGACGTGCAACTTCGGAATAGGCGTCGGTCAAATTGCCCAGATCGCGGCGGAACACGTCCTTATCCAATTTGCGGCCTGTTTCGATGTCCCACAGACGGCAGCTGTCGGGGCTAATTTCATCGGCGATGACCAAACGTTGATAGTCACCTTCATAAACACGGCCAATTTCAATTTTGAAATCAACCAAACGAATGCCAACGCCCAACATCAAGCCAGACATGAAATCATTCACACGCAATGCAAGCGACAGGATATCTTCCATATCTTGTTGGCTAGCCCAACCAAAGGCGGCAATATGTTCTTCGGTGACCAATGGATCACCCAGACTGTCGTCTTTGTAACAGTATTCAACAATCGGGCGCGGCATCTGCGTGCCCTCTTCAATTCCCAAACGTTTGGAAATGGATCCTGCTGCATAGTTGCGCACAATTACCTCAAGCGGGATGATTTCGCATTTCCGCACCAATTGTTCCCGCATATTCAAGCGTTTAATGAAGTGTGTCGGGATACCGATTGCCTGCAAACCGTTCATGAAAAATTCAGACAAACGGTTGTTCAAAACACCCTTGCCGTCGATCACATCTTTCTTTTCGGCATTGAATGCGGTGGCCTCATCTTTGAAGTATTGAACGATGGTTCCAGGCTCAGGTCCATCGTATAAAACTTTGGCCTTACCTTCATAAATTTTGGTGCGACGCGCCATTGGCAAACTTTCTATTCTGGATGGCGCTTCTTTAGGGCAGTTGGCCGCCTGATACAAGCACACAATACGTATTGAGCCGTATTCATAATCAACGTGAATTTTATGAATTTGTGTTATGTCGCGCGTTATGTCATCGCGGGCGAAGTATTTAGGAGTTTCCGATGAAAAATGCATTTTTAAACATGTTAGACACCCGCGATTGGATTTTGGCGAATGGGGCCACGGGCACGAACCTGTTTAACATGCGTCTATCCTCGGGGGATGCTCCTGAATTGTGGAACGAAACCCACCCTGACAACATCCGCAAACTGTACCAAATGGCGGTGGATGCGGGCAGTGATCTGTTTTTGACAAACAGCTTTGGGGGCAACTCTGCGCGTTTGAAACTGCACGATGCGGGCCACCGCGCACGTGAACTCTCTCGCCTCTCTGTTGAATTGGGTCGCGAAATTGCAGATGCCGCGGACCGTCCTGTGGTGGTGGCCGCCTCTGTCGGACCCACAGGCGAAATTTTAGAACCCGTGGGCAGCCTATCACAC
>JAAEZW010000006.1 GCA_018222665.1 Paracoccaceae bacterium | reverse complement strand
TCCCGCTTGGGACTGCTGTGTTTTTTGCGTTTTACATGTTTGTGACACGCACCTTGTCCCGCGACATGCATGCGGTGCAAATGCAGTTTCATTCCAGCTGGATCGGAACACTGATGTGCGCACCCGTCCTGATTTTGGCAAACGGTAGTGGCATTGTGCCATTGGATCCCGTTTGGCCAGAGGGGGTATTTTGGTTCTATCTGATCGGTGTGGGGGCAGGTGCATCCCTCTCACATCTGTTGATGAGCCTCGCCTTGACCTATGCGCCCAGCTCAACACTTGCCCCCCTTCATTATCTGGAAATTGTCAGCGCCGTCATTATGGGGTTCTTGGTCTTTGGCGACATTCCAAATCAATTGGCCTTTACTGGGATGATCATCGTGATCGCCAGTGGCCTATACATCGTGTTCCGCGAACGTCAGATTGGCGCGTCCCAATAGGGCGCCGCCTGCACTGCATCAATTGCAATATCCAGGCAGTTTTTGGGTAAAACGACCAACATACACGGCGCACTGGGCAGCAACGTGACAGGCCCCCTCGCCTGATTTGAGGTTCCAATTTGACCATCTGGCGCAAACGATAGGCCATCTGTGGACCAGTACAGACCCGTTGATCGCACCTGCACAGGGGCCATTGGATACAGCGATACGCGGGTACCCGCATCCAGGGGCAGATCAATTTCAGGGGGCGACACAAACATAACGTCCACGTCCCCCACACATATTATTTTCCGATATGCGTAGGCCGTTAAAACAGTTTGCACAGCCATTTGATGATCAATCCGCCCGCCCATGAACCCAATGGCCAACATGAATGGCGCATCCACCCTGATCAGCAGCTTTTCCAAATCTGTGGTGTCCTGTTCGGCCACATGGATCACGCGTGATGGGTCCAATTCAGAACGCCAGCTGGGGGATAGGCTGTCTAAATCGCCGATCACCTGCTTGGGTTGGCATCCATACTGCATGCACAGGTTTGCCCCCCCATCGGCGGCATAAACAATAGGAGCCCGCTCTAATGATTCCATTAACAACCTTTGCGAGAAGTGCGCGCCACCCACAATCGTTATTGGTTCATTTTCGGAAACAATACCCATGAAAACCCCTATTTTCAGCCTCTATGCCACAATAAGGCCACGAAATGATACTTTGAATTGCACAGATTCGATCAGCTTTTGCCAAAGGTGGCGTGATAAAACAGTGTCGAACTATGTGAAGGTACGCCAAATGGTGACAGATAACTCGGCAAAGATGACAAGGACAGTACAGAGGCCTATCGCAATGATTTGGCCAAGGCCGTGCGCCCGCGTCGCCCAGAAACATCAGGTGCGCGCAAATCTGCGCCACTGCGATTGGTCGCCGAACAACGTATTAATGAACCCGCAGCCGAGGCGCCCGAGATTGCGGCACCTGCGCCAGAACCCAAGCCAGAAGTGGCCGTCAATGAAACACATGAAACACAGACCGAACCTGTAAAATCATCAGATTTCGCGGATTTCGGACAATTTGCAGCCCACGTTGGTGCGCATTCGCTAGAGGCGAAATTAGAGGCCGTAGCAACCTATTTATCCCAGGTTCGCGGAATTAATCAGTTCTCGCGCCCACAACTGCTGCGCACTGTGAAACTTAGCGGAACAGAAGATGACTTTTCCCGCAAAGAAGACGGTTTGTTCGAAGTTACTGACGAAATTGGCTATCAAGTGATGCCAAAAGCCGGATAAAGAAAACCCCGCCAATTGGCGGGGTTTTTCGTTTTAATCGCGCGCTTCGCGGATCAGATCCAGAATTTCTTGGGCGGCATTTGGAATATTCGTTCCCGGCCCAAAAATCGCCTTAACCCCTGCGGATTTGAGGAAATCGTAATCCTGCTGCGGGATCACACCGCCACAGATCACCAGAATATCACCTGCATCTCGTTCCTTTAGAACCTCAATCAAACGTGGGGCCAATGTTTTATGACCTGCGGCTTGTGATGAAATGCCAATCACATGCACATCGTTGTCAATGGCATCTTGTGCGGCTTCTTCTGGAGTTTGGAACAAGGGTCCAACATCCACGTCAAATCCGATATCCGCAAAGGCCGTTGCAATGACTTTGGCGCCACGGTCGTGACCGTCCTGACCCATTTTCACAACCAACATACGGGGACGGCGGCCTTCCTCCTCGGCAAAATTTTCGACCGATTTTTGGATCGCTGCGAAATCTTCATCACCTTCGTATGCGGCACCATAAACCCCGGCAAGCGTTTTTACTTCGGCTCGATGACGTCCGAATACATTTTCCATTGCCATTGAAATCTCTCCTACAGAGGCACGTGCGCGGGCCGCTTCGACTGCGGCTTCCAATAGGTTTCCACCTTCAGCGGCACGGCGGCTAAGTTCGGCCAAGGCAGCCTCGCATTTTGCTTGATCGCGTGTGCTGCGGATGTTTTCCAAACGCGCAATCTGCGCCTCGCGCACCGCAACGTTATCAACGTCCAGAATGTCAATCTCATCCTCTTTTTCCAGACGGTATTTATTAACACCCACAATCACCTGATCACCGCGGTCGATGTCCGCCTGACGACGGGCGGCGGTTTCTTCGATCCGCAGTTTTGGCATGCCGCTGGCCACGGCCTTGGTCATGCCGCCCATTTCATCGACCTCTTCGATCAATTTCCATGCAGCATCCGCCAGATCAGCCGTCAGTTTTTCAACGTAATACGATCCTGCCAATGGATCGACCACATTGGTCACGCCTGTTTCCTCTTGCAAGATCAACTGGGTGTTGCGCGCAATACGCGCTGAAAAATCAGTGGGCAGGGCAATCGCTTCATCCAACGCATTTGTGTGCAATGACTGTGTGCCCCCCAAAACGGCGGACATCGCCTCATACGCGGTGCGGATAACGTTGTTGTAAGGGTCCTGTTCCTGCAAGGAGACGCCTGATGTTTGGCAGTGTGTGCGCAACATTTTTGAACGCGGATCTTTCGCGCCCAAATCATCCATGATGCGATGCCACAACAAACGCGCCGCGCGCAGTTTCGCAGCCTCCAGAAAGAAGTTCATGCCAATGGCAAAGAAGAAGGACAAGCGGCCCGCAAATTTATCAATATCCATGCCGCGCGCCATGGCGGTTTTGACGTATTCTTTGCCGTCTGCAAGAGTATAGGCCAATTCCTGAACCAGGTTCGCGCCCGCCTCTTGCATATGGTAGCCCGAGATCGAGATTGAGTTGAATTTCGGCATTTCATTGGACGTATATTCGATGATATCCGCAATGATACGCATCGATGGTTCAGGTGGATAGATATAGGTGTTACGCACCATGAACTCTTTCAAAATGTCGTTTTGAATGGTGCCTGATAGGACGGAACGATCATGCCCCTGCTCTTCGCCAGTAACGATGAAATTCGCCAATACTGGGATCACAGCGCCGTTCATTGTCATAGACACAGACACCTTATCCAACGGGATTCCGTCGAATAGGATCTTCATGTCTTCAATACTGTCGATTGCAACGCCCGCTTTGCCGACATCCCCAATCACACGTTCATGATCGCTGTCGTATCCACGGTGTGTCGCCAAATCAAAGGCCACGGAAACACCCTGCTGACCCGCAGCCAAGGCGCGCCGATAAAACGCGTTTGATTCTTCAGCCGTGGAAAAGCCCGCGTATTGACGGATGGTCCATGGACGCCCTGTATACATCGTGGCGCGCACGCCGCGGGTAAAGGGTTCGATCCCAGGCATCGTATTCATATGATCCAGCCCCGCCACATCATCGGCGGTATAAAGCGGCGCTACAGGGATACCCTCGAGCGTGTTCCATGTAAGATCATCAAGCGGGCGCCCGCGAAGCTCTTTCTCGGCTTGTTTGCGCCATGTGTCTTTATCTTGCGTCATATCGCTCTCCTTTTTGCGCGGCGTTCGAAACATCTCGCTCAGCGCAGTCAATTATCAGGCACAAAAACTCTGTGCCCTCTTTGCATTCGTATCTGCGCCCCCTATCTTTGAGAGAAAGGGAGCAGCCATGAAATTCGTTACATCCATCTTATTTGCCGCCTTTTGTGCAACCCAAGTTGTTGCAAGCGACGCTGACACGATATTCCTTGATGTTACGCCAAGCACCGATATCGGCGCATATGAATGGCAAAACCGTGTCCTGGTGGTTTTTGCAAATTCCGACCGTGATCCACGGTTCCAAGACCAATTGGCCATGATCAACGAAGAAGTTGAGGCATTGCGGGACCGTGATGTGGTGGTGGCAATAGATACCAATCCTGCGATGAAATCAAAGCTGCGCACAACATTTCGGCCCCATGGCTTTATGATATTGCTGATCGGAAAAGACGGGCACAAGGCCTTGCGCAAACCATTTCCATGGGACATTCGCGAAATTTCACGCACCATCGACAAAATGCCGATGCGACAGCAGGAAATGCGCCAAGATAACTGACGCATTCCCGCACTTATGTCACGTGATGTGATCACTCAAATTCCATGATAATGTCGTCAACTGCTAAACTGTCGCCGGCAGCAGCGTTGATTTTGGAAACAATACCTTTGCGTTCAGCGCGCAAAATATTTTCCATTTTCATCGCCTCAACTGTACAAAGCGCCTGCCCCTCTTGCACCTCTTGTCCAACTTCAACGTCAACTTTGACGATCAGACCCGGCATGGGGCAGAGCAACATTTTGGATGTGTCTGGTGGTAATTTTTCGATCATATGCAGGGCCAATTCCGCCTGACGTGGTGAACGCACATGCACCTTTAGATCTGCGCCACGATTGCGGATACGGAAACCGCCCGTGATTTTGCCCACCTTCATAACCAATGGTGCGCCATCAACTGTCATATCGGCCAGCATCATGCCAGGCGTCCAATCCCCCTCGACACGCAGTGATGCACCGTCCTCGAAGGTGACGGTTGACCCATCCGTATCGGCGGCAACGGATACGGCAAATTTTTCACCCTGCAGACTCACCACCCAATTGTCGCCCACGCGACGTTCGTGGTTGTCCATGCGGCCCGAAATTTTCGTACGGCGAATTTCCGCAACGCGGTTCATCGCAGCGGCAGAGGCCGCGATGCGACGCAACTCGGCCTCGTTCAATTCAACGCCTTGGAAACCATCTGGATATTCCTCAGCAATGAAGGCTGTGGTCATGTCACCAGATGTGAATTTCGGATGATCCATTACAGCGGCCAAGAATGGTAGGTTGTGACCGATCCCCTCAAGCTCGAACCGATCAAGGGCAATGCGCATTTCCTCGATTGCATCTGCACGGGTTGGGGCCCATGTACATAGTTTTGCGATCATTGGATCATAATACATGCTGATTTCGCCACCCTCAAACACGCCAGTGTCGTTGCGCACAACTGCCGTTTCTGTCGCCTCTTCCGCAGGGGGGCGATAGCGTGTCAGGCGCCCAATGGATGGCAGGAAGTTACGATAGGGGTCTTCGGCATAAAGACGGTTTTCAATCGCCCAGCCGTTGATTTTTACATCATCCTGCGTGATTGACAGCGGTTCGCCATTTGCAACGCGGATCATCTGTTCAACCAAATCAACACCCGTGATCAATTCGGTCACAGGGTGTTCCACCTGCAAACGTGTGTTCATTTCTAGGAAGTAAAAATTGCGATCCCCATCAACGATAAATTCAACTGTACCAGCGGACGCATATCCAACGGCCTTGGCCAACGCACAGGATTGTTCACCCATCGCTTTGCGCGTTGCCTCATCCAAAAATGGGCTTGGCGCTTCTTCAACAACCTTTTGGTTCCGACGCTGGATCGAACATTCGCGTTCATTCAGATAAATACAGTTTCCATGTGCATCTGCCAAAACTTGAATTTCGATGTGGCGCGGCTGTGTCACGAATTTTTCGATAAAGATACGATCATCGCCAAAGCTGTTTGCCGCCTCGTTTTTAGAGGATTGGAAACCTTCGCGCGCTTCCTCATCATTCCACGCAATCCGCATGCCTTTACCACCACCACCGGCAGAGGCCTTGATCATGACAGGATATCCGATTTGTTGGCTGATTTTCACGGCCTCATCTGCATCCTCGATTAATCCCATGTAACCAGGCACGGTTGAAACCCCTGCCTCTTGGGCGATTTTCTTGGATGTGATTTTGTCACCCATGCTTTCAATCGCACCAACAGGTGGGCCGATGAATGCAACATTTGCGGCGGCCAAGGCTTCTGCAAATTTTGGGTTTTCGGAGAGGAACCCGTAACCTGGATGTACCGCTTGGGCACTTGTCGCCTTGATCGCCTCCATCACTTTATCAATCACGATATAGGATTGGTTCGCAGGGGGTGGGCCGATGTGGACCGCTTCGTCTGCCATTTCAACGTGCAATGCATTGCGGTCAGCATCTGAATAAATGGCAACGGTTTTGATGCCCATTTTGCGGGCTGTCTTAATCACGCGGCAGGCGATTTCGCCACGGTTAGCAATCAAAATTTTATCGAACATGTCTCTGTTCCTTTCTTATTCGGGCTCGAAGGCATCTGGGAAATTGGCTTTGATTAGGTTCAAATCCAAAATCAGAAGCGCTTCGTAATCTTCTGGATCAAAAGGATCATCGTAGGGTTTGACTTCGCGACCAAAAAGCCAGCTAAGCCGCCCTGCATCTAAATTGCCGCGCTCAAACGGTTGATCCCAAAAATGTTGCACAAGGGCGGTTACAAATCCTGCATCTGCACGGCGGTCCGCAGGTTTGCGATCGCGGAAACGTTCACGTGCTGTGATCGGCGTGACACCTTTTGGGTTTGGACGACGGATCGTGAATTGAAAATCCGTCCCCGGAAGGCGTCCTGGAAATCCGCGATGCTTTAACATGATGCACCCTTTCGTTTTGCAAAGTTTGACCAACGCTGACGACGCGCAGCGTCATTCAGCATGTCGCGCAATTTTGCCTCGGCAGAGGGAACATGGACGGGACAGGTGAATTGACCACCTGCACGCACCTGCACCCCATCACCCAAACGCGTCACCGATACCGCGGGCAAAAAGCCCCGCAGATTTTGCAAAACGCGCCACATATCCTGACGGATTTGCAAGGCCAATTTGCGACGTGACATCAACGGCAGTGTCGTTTCAACACAGAGATCAAAGCGCGCCGGCAAGCGCCGCGCCATGACGTATTCACCGTTTATGTCGCTAGTCATCCAAGTCATTTTATAGCGGAATGTTGTCGTGCTTTTTCCATGGGTTTTGCGCCTTTTTGTTGCGCAAAGATGCAAAGGCGCGTGCCACCCGTTTGCGTGTTGAACGGGGTTGAATGACCTCGTCCACGAAACCGCGTTCGGCAGCAACAAATGGGTTTGCAAAACGATCTTCATAATCCACGGTGTGCTGCGCAATTTTATCGGCATCGCCCAAATCCGCACGGTGGATAATTTCAGTCGCGCCTTTGGCACCCATTACCGCGATTTCCGCAGTTGGCCACGCGTAGTTGAAATCACCCCGCAGATGTTTAGAGGACATCACAACATAGGCACCACCGTATGCTTTACGTGTGATGACGGTCACTTTTGGAACGGTTGCTTCACCATAAGCGAACAGCAGTTTTGCACCGTGTTTGATGATCCCATCATATTCCTGTGATTTGCCAGGCAAGAAACCAGGAACGTCAATCAGTGTCAGTATTGGAATTTCAAACGCATCACAGAAACGCACAAAGCGCGCAGCCTTGCGTGCGCTGTCGATGTCTAAGCATCCCGCCAAAACCATCGGTTGGTTGGCAACGACACCCACTGTTTGTCCCTCTAGACGCACAAAACCTGTGATAATGTTTTTCGCGAACTCCTCTTGGATTTCGTAAAAATCACCTTCATCCGCCAATTTCGTGATCAGCTCTTTCATGTCATATGGCGTGTTGGGGTTGTCAGGAACCAATGTATCCAATGACGCCTCAACACGGCCAGGTTCATCAAAGAAGGGGCGCACAGGCGCTTTATCGCGGTTGTTCAGTGGTAGGAAATCAACCAAACGGCGCACTTCGCTCAACGCTTCAACTTCATTTTCGAATGCGCCATCTGCGACAGATGATTTTTTCGTGTGCGTGGAGGCACCGCCTAGTTCTTCTGCTGTGACAACTTCGTTTGTCACTGTTTTCACAACATCAGGACCCGTCACAAACATGTAAGAGCTGTCCTTGACCATAAAGATAAAGTCGGTCATCGCAGGCGAATATACCGCGCCACCTGCACATGGCCCCATAATCACAGAAATCTGTGGAACAACGCCAGAGGCCTGGATGTTGCGTTTAAAGACTTCACCATACCCCGCAAGGCTGTCCACGCCCTCTTGAATACGCGCGCCCCCAGAATCGTTCAAACCAATCACAGGTGCGCCGTTTTCGACGGCCATATCCATTATTTTGCAAATCTTTTGCGCATGCGTTGCAGATACGGAACCGCCCAGAACCGTAAAGTCCTGAGAGAACACATAGACCATGCGACCATTGATTGTGCCCCATCCCGTCACGACACCATCCCCAGCAGGACGTTGATTTTCCATGCCAAAATCGGTGCAGCGGTGTGCAACAAACATGTCAAACTCTTCAAAGCTGCCTTCATCCAGCAAAAGTTCGATACGCTCACGCGCGGTTAGTTTACCCTTTGAATGCTGTGCATCAATGCGCTTTTGACCACCGCCCAGACGCGCGGCCCCACGGCGATCTTCCAGCTCTTGCAAAATATCTTTCATAGCAACCTCTTTTTTCATTTTAGCCTGCTTACACTGCACCTGCAGCATTACCAAGGCTTTTTCGGCAAATTTGCAAATTTATGTAAATCATTTTTTGCTAATTTGCGAATTTGCAAATTATTCGTTTTCACATGGACAACCCAGAGCGGAGGTTTTAGCTGTTTCGTATGGACAATTTTCCAGCCGCGCGTTTCTTTGATCGCACCACACAACCAACAATGCTGACCCTTGTTCTGCTGGCCTCAATCTCGGCGCTGGCGATGAATATTTATTTGCCCAGTCTCCCACAGATGGCGATGGAGTTTTCGACAACACCGGCTGCAATGGGTTTGTCTGTTGGTGTCTACCTTGGGACCAGTGCCCTTATTCAATTATTTGCCGGCCCCATTTCCGATCGTATTGGTCGGCGCAAAATTGTCCAAGTTTCGTTGATTATCTTTGTGATTGCATCTATCAGTTGCGCCTATGCGCAGAGCTTTGAAACGTTTTTGATTTACCGCGCTATCCAATCTGTTGCCGCGACCTGTATGATCGTCTCGCGCGCGATTGTTCGTGACACAACGGACACTGCCAGCTCTGGATCGCGTATTGCCTATGTCACCATGGGCATGGCCGTAGTTCCAATGTTCAGCCCCGCCTTGGGCGGTTTCATTGATACAAACTTTGGCTGGGAGGGCACATTTTTCGTATTGGCTGGCCTTGGGTTGATCATGCTGGTGCTTAGCTATATTGATCAGGGTGAAACCGCACCGGTTAGCGATAAATCCATCCTGGAGCAGTTCCAAAATTATCCAATCCTACTTACGTCAAAACGGTTCTGGGGATATTGCCTTGCCTCGGCATTTGGATCTGGGGCGTTTTTTGTGTACCTTGGTGGGGCGCCCGCAGTCGGCGCCGAGGTCTATGCACTTGATCCGCAAAGTGTAGGGTTATTTCTGGGCGCACCTGCCTTTGGCTATTTCTTTGGCAACTTTATTGCGGGTCGCTATTCCAAGTCGATTGGGATTGATTTGATGGTCCTTTATGGCTTGGTGCTTGCACTTTTCGGCATGTCCCTATCGTTCGCAATCAGCGCACTGGGATACGGCAGCGCGCTTAGCTTTTTTGGATTTATGACATTTGTCGGCCTCGGTAACGGGATGAGCATTCCAAACGCAACCGCCGGCATGTTGGCGATCAAACCAAAGCTGGCCGGCACTGCATCAGGACTTGGCAGTGCTATGATGATTGGTGGTGGGGCGGCATTATCGGCATTGGCAGGCCCCGTGTTACACGTGGGTTCAGGGGACCTTGCTTTAATCGCGCTCATGTGGCTATCCGTTTTTTTTGGCATTTTACTGATCCTGCTGGTGATAAAACGCAACCAAACACTAACAGCGGATTAAGTTTGCAAACTTTGCTGACATTGGTTTGCAAATCGTGCAAACTGCGCAAATGGCAAATCGAAAACTATATTCGGGCGCAAAATTGCGCGACATGCGGCAACGCTTAGGGTTAACGCAAAAGGATTTTGCATCCAAACTTGGCGTATCCCTTCCGTATCTGAACCAGATGGAAAATAACAACCGCCCACTGTCTGGCACCGTTATTCTGGCATTGGCACAAGAGTTTGGTTTTGATGTTACCGAACTTTCATCAAGCGAGAACGAACGCCTGTTTTCGGATATGAGAGAAGCCTTTAGCGATCCAATTTTTGGCGACACGCCACCGCAATTGGCCGATATGCGATTAACCGCATCAAATGCACCGTCGATTGCACGTGCATTTCTGGATTTGCACCGCGCCTATCGACAGACACAGGAACGCCTTGCATCACTTGATGAGGCTCTGGGGCGCGACGATGCACGCCTTCAACCTAGCCCGTGGGAAGAGGTGCGCGATTTCTTTCACTACTGCGACAATTACATTGACGCCGTTGATCGTGCAGCAGAAGGATTTGCCAAAGGACGCCAAAGCCCAGATTGGATACATGACAAAGCCATCAAAGCGCTTCATGAGCTTGGGATAACCTTGCAAAATAGCGATCAAGACGCAACACGCATTTATGATCCAAACACCAAAATATTAACCATCAGCAATCGCATTTCATCGGAAACAGCGCGGTTTCAAATCCTTTTACAACTGGCCTTGATAAGTCAGGAGAAACTCTTGGAAGCGACGCTTGATCTTGCACGGTTTCAAAGCCCAGAAGCACGCGCAATCGCCAAAATCGGTTTGGCCAATTATTTCGCGGGCGCAGCCCTGATGCCATATAAAGAATTTTTGGAAACGGCGCGCATGGAACGCCACGATCTAGAGCGTTTGTCGAGCCACTTTGGTGTCTCGATAGAACAAGTGGCCCATCGCCTGTCCACGTTGCAACGACCTGGAAACAATGGCATTCCATTCTTCTTCGTCCGCGTGGATCAGGCAGGCACCATCACAAAACGCCATTCTGCGACACGGCTTCAATTTGCGCGTTTTGGGGGGGCATGCCCACTTTGGAATGTGCACCGTGCCTTCGAAACACCGGGGCAGTTTTTGCGACAACTTGCCGAAACACCCGATGGCATTCGATACCTATCCATTGCGCGGGACGTGACCAAAGGGGGCGGTTCGTTCAATGCGCCTTTGCGCAGGTTCGCAATCGCCTTGGGGTGCGAGGTGAAACACGCCGAACAGTTAGTTTATGCAGACGGCCTTGATCTGGCAAGACCAGATGCATTTGAACCCATCGGCATTTCCTGTCGATTGTGTGAACGCAGATCCTGCCATCAACGCTCTGTCCCCCCGTTAGAGCGACAATTGATCATTGATGAGAATGAGCGTGCTATGCTTCCCTATCGGGTTCGTTAAGCTGCGCTTCGTCGTTCAAAATCGCATCCAATAGATTAATCGCATCACCCAGTTGCTCGATGGACTTCTGGCAACGCTCCAATTCGCGACGCATATCCCTGCGCTGCTCAATAAGCAGTTTTCGCGCATGGACCAAACGTTCCAAATAGCTGACTTCGTCAGCAACACAATGACGCTCTGCATGCGCAGAGAGCCGATAAACATTGGATTGTTCAACCTGTATCACTCTTTCAAAGTCCCAAACTTGACCTTCGGTAAGCACACTAACAAAATCAGACTGGAAAGTTTAGAGAACAATTTTGCAAACGCGGCATTTTATTAATGCAACATGGAAAACCCGACCAAATCAGGGAAAAATGCGGGGTTTTGGTGGCCCAAATCCCCTCTAAAGGGGAAACACGTTTTGTTTTTTAGCGTTGGTGTGCTTCCCAATTTGGGTGGATCCACGGTTCTTGGTTCGATGCAGGCAGCGGTGCACGCCCCAAAATGTGGTCTGATGCCTTTTCGCCCACCATAATCGACGGACCATTCAAATTGCCGTTAGTGATCTGTGGAAAAATACTGCTATCTGCAACACGCAGACCAGAAACCCCAATCACACGACATTCAGGGTCAACCACGGCCATTGGATCAGTCGCGTCACCCATTTTACAGGTACCACAGGGGTGATAGGCGCTTTCCACATGATCCTTGATAAACGCATTTAACGCGTCATCGCTTTGGACATCTGCGCCTGGTTGAATTTCATGACGCACGAATGGGGCAAATGCCTCTTGCGCGAAAATTTCGCGAGTTAAACGGATGCACCTGCGGAAATCTTCCCAGTCTTTTTCATGGGACATGTAATTGAACAAAATTTTCGGGGCCTCTGCGGGATCTGAGGATCGCAGGGTTACACTCCCGCGTGATGGGCTTCGCATGGGACCAACGTGCGCCTGAAACCCGTGTCCCTCGGCCGCGGCTTGTCCATCATATCGCACAGCTATCGGTAGGAAATGATATTGAATGTCTGGGTATTCGACACCTGCGCGTGATCTTATGAAGGCAGCACTTTCAAATTGGTTTGACGCACCTGGGCCTGATTTATTCAGCAACCACTGCAGGCCGACCCAAGCCTTGCCAAATAGGTTCCAATATTTGTAGAGCGACACAGGCTGGCTGGCCGCCATTTGAATATATAGCTCCAAATGGTCCTGAAGATTTTGCCCAACCCCTTTGCGATCGGCCACAACAGGTATGCCGTGCGCTTGCAGATGATCTGCATCACCAATGCCCGACAGCATCAAGAGTTTGGGTGAATTAATCGCCGAGGCCGCAATAATCACTTCCACATTGGCAGAAATGACTTGGCTCGCACCCTTAATGCGGGCACGGACCCCATGTGCGCGGCCCTCTGTGATTTCAATTTTTTCTGCCAGTCCTTTTATCAACTTCACGCGGCCCGTTTTCAGTGCTGGGCGCAGATAAGCCTTGGCCGCGGACCATCGTTCCCCGTTGTGGGTGGTCTGCTCCATAGGGCCAAAGCCCTCTTGCTTTTGCCCGTTATAATCTGCGGTTGCTTCGTACCCCGCTTGTACACCCGCCTCGACAAAGGCTGTAACCAACGGATTGTCACGCTTGCCCCGTGTCACATGCAGTGGGCCGTTTTTCCCACGCCATTCGGGATCACCGCCATGTCCCGCAGATGTCCAGCTTTCTTGGCGTAAATAATAGGGAAGCACATCGGCATAAGACCAACCATGCGCACCCATTTCCGACCACGTATCAAAATCGCGCGCATGCCCGCGCACGTAGACCATGCCATTAATACTGGATGATCCACCAATCACCTTACCCCTTGGGCAGGCCAACTGGCGCCCCCCCAAATAGGGTTCTGGCTCGGACCAATACCCCCAATCATACCGCGGCATATTCATTGGATAACTTAAGGCACCCGGCATTTGAATTAGGGGGCCTGCATCAGTGCCACCGAATTCAATTACGATCACACTGTGGCCCGCCTCGCTTAACCGATAGGCCATAGCACATCCGGCGCTTCCCGCACCGACGATCACGTAATCTGCTTGCATGCTTTCCTCCTAGGTCCATTGGAGCGACGGGGTGGGTGGGCGGCAGTCCAATGGACCTAGAATGGCGCCTCAACATCTCCCATACGGACAAAAACGGATTTCATTTGCGAATAATGCTCCACCGCTGCTTTTGAATTTTCACGGCCTACACCTGACAACTTGGCTCCGCCAAAAGGCGCCTCAACAGGGGCATCGTTGTAGGAATTGATAAAACAGCTCCCCGCCTCAAATTCCGCAATCACACGATGTGCGCGTGACAAATCATTTGTGAACACACCTGCGGACAAGCCAAACTCAGTATCGTTTGCCCGCGCGATCACATCTGTTTCATCCGTAAAATCCAACACCGCCATCACGGGACCAAAGATTTCTTCGCGTGCAATGGTCATTTCATCACGCACGTCTGCAAAGACCGTCGGTTCAAGGTAAAATCCGTCGCGATCCAAACGTCCCCCGCCACAAATCAGGCGCGCGCCTTCGGATTTTCCGATCTCAATATAATCTTGTACAATTTTCATCTGACGTTCACTGACCATTGGCCCGAAATTTGTGGCCTCATCCAGCGGATCACCAATGATCGCTTCGCGCAAACGCGCGCTTAATCGCTCTAGGAATTTTTCTTTGATCGCCTCATGCACAAAAACACGTGTCCCGTTTGAACAAACCTGCCCTGAGGAATAGAAATTCCCCAAAATCGCCCCGCCCACTGCGTTTTCAATATTTGCATCATCAAAAATGATCAGCGGAGATTTCCCGCCTAATTCCATAGTCACATGCTTGATACCCTCAGCCGCGGCTGCGTAAACCTTGCGACCTGTGGGGACGGACCCTGTTAAGGACACTTTGTCCACGCGGGTATCGCTGACCAATTTCGCACCAACGTCCCCCAAGCCTTGGATCACGTTGTATAGACCTTTGGGCAACCCCGCCTCGATCAAGATTTCCGCAACCTTTAACGCACAGAGTGGTGTTGTCTCTGATGGTTTAAAGATCATGGCATTTCCGCATGCAAGCGCAGGCGCACCCTTCCAGCACGAAATTTGTGTCGGGTAGTTCCATGCCCCAATCCCAACGCAGAGCCCCAATGGCTCGCGGATTGTATAAGCCCAGTTTTCGCCCATCGGGATGTGTTCACCTGTTAGCGACCCAGCCAATCCGCCAAAATATTCTAAAGCATCTGCAGCACTAGTAGCATCCACATATAGCGTTTCTGATAATGGTTTGCCCGTGTCATATGTCTCTAAAATCGACAGATCACGGTTACGCTCGCGAATGATATCAGCGGCACGGCGCAAGATGCGACCACGTTCCGTTCCCGAGGTTTTTGCCCATTCTTTTTGCGCGTGCTTCGCTGATGTGATCGCCAGTTCAATCACAGCCTCTGTCGCCCCATAGACACGTCCGATAATTTCACCTGTAGCGGGATAAACAATATCGATGGGCGTCCCACGCGTATCTTCGACATATTCACCATTGATAAAGTGACTTGCGACGGGTTGAATTTGCATTTTGTCTTTCCTTTTGCATTGCGCACTTTGGGCCAGTTGACATCCCACATGCTGACAAGGCTGCCCCGCTATTGCCACCACAAAACCGACACTGCCACGACGCTCATTCACAATTTAGCTGTTCCGCGCAGAACGGACACAATCGTGGAATCACGCCTTTGTTTGTAATGTTCGAACAATATGATTAAAAAGTAAAATCATTTTTTAAATGATCATTTAATTTTGATATCATTATTTAAATTTTGCTATTGCAATTTAAATTATGATAACATGAATCCATGACTAGAAAAAAAATTCGCGATATCAGGCATGAAGAGTTCATAGTTGCAGCACTTGAAGCAACACACAAACGGGGATTTCACGCCGTCACGATGTCCGAAATCGCGGCCGAAATTGGCGCAACGGCGGCCAGCATCAATTACTATTTCGGGTCCAAAGACCAACTGATGTTTGAAACGATGCGACACTTGCTGCGCATTTTGGGGGCGACGCACAAACAATACCTGGACGTCGCACTAGATCCCAAGGACCGACTGCGGGCGATTTTTGATGCGCATTTTGACCCCAGATTTTTCACACCTCAACATTGCAGTTTTTGGGTGCAATTCTGGTCTGCGGCTCCCTACTCTGCGCATCTAGAGCGGTTACATCGGATCAACCAATCGAGGGTAAAATCACATTTCCGCGCGGAACTTGCCCCTCTGGTTCCTGCCCCATTCCGCGAAACCATGCGACGCATTTTGCAGTCATATTTGGATGGTGTTTGGCTAAGCGTTGCGCAAGCAGATCGGGGCATTGACCCCCGCCACGCACGGCAAGAGGCAGGCGCCCTTATTGAATTGGTGCTGTCCGCCGAAGTTGGAGGTTCAAACTAGGAATTAATCTTGGTCAGGATCTGCCTGACCCACGCCGCGGAACACATACTTAAACGGAAACGCCCAAAGCACGCCAAGTGACACATAGACAAGCACTTCGACCAAGATCGAAGGTCTGTCAAACAAGGCAATCACATTCACTGCCACGACGATATACAGTGGTAATCCCACCAATAGGATCAACAACGATAATCTGCGACGTGCTTTGTAGCTTAGCATGTTTAGTCCTGAAATGGATCGGTGACCAAAATCGTGTCTTCACGCTTGGGTGAAGTAGAGAGTAGCGCGACAGGGCATTCAATCAACTCTTCAATGCGTTTCACGTATTTGATCGCATTCGCAGGCAAATCGTTCCAGCTTTTGGCGCCCTCGGTGCTTTCGCTCCAACCTTGCATTTCTTCGTAAATCGGGGTGCAGCGTGCTTGTTGGTCGGCAGCAGTGGGCAAATACTCCAACTGTTCGTCGTCCAATTCGTATCCGACACAAATTTTTAGGGTTTCAAATCCGTCCAGAACATCCAATTTGGTCAATGAAATTCCTGTAACACCCGATGTTGCACAGGTTTGACGGACCAAAACCGCATCAAACCAACCACAACGACGTTTACGCCCTGTCGTGGTTCCAAATTCATGGCCGCGTTCACCCAAACGCTGACCATCAGCATCAAATAATTCTGTCGGAAAAGGCCCCTCGCCTACGCGGGTTGTGTAGGCCTTAACGATCCCAAGTACGAAATCAATTGAGTTTGGCCCAATGCCTGTCCCCGCTGAGGCCTGACCTGCCAAAACATTGGACGAGGTCACAAACGGGTAAGTACCAAAATCAATATCCAAAAGTGCGCCTTGCGCCCCTTCGAACAGAATACGTTTTCCGGCTTTGCGTTTTTCGTTCAGCACTTTCCAAACAGGCGCTGCGTATTTCAAAATTTCCGGTGCAATTTCCTTCAGCTGTGCGATCAAACCCGCACGGTCCACTTCTTCCATGCCCAAGCCACGGCGCAATGTGTTGTGGTGCAGCAGCAGGCGATCAACACGCGCCTCAAGCGTTGCGGGATCTGCCAAATCCGCCACGCGAATAGCACGACGGCCAACTTTATCTTCATAAGCTGGGCCAATGCCACGGCCTGTTGTTCCGATTTTTGCAACGCTGATCTGGGCCTCTCGTGCGCGATCCAGTTCCCCATGAACGGGCAGGATTAGCGGCGTATTTTCCGCAATCATCAATGTCGCTGGGCTGATTTCAACGCCCTGAGCACGCACTGTTTCAATCTCTTTGACCAAATGCCATGGATCCAAAACAACGCCATTCCCAATGACCGACAATTTGCCGCCACGGACAACACCACTGGGCAACGCATGCAGTTTATAGGTCACGCCATCAACAACCAATGTGTGGCCCGCATTGTGGCCCCCTTGGAAACGCGCGATCACATCTGCGCGCTCGCTAAGCCAATCAACAATTTTGCCCTTGCCTTCATCGCCCCACTGAGCACCCACAACCACAACGTTTGCCATGTCTCGCCTTCCTCATGCGCTATCAAACCCGCGCTGATATACAGAGGGAATCTGTTCATGGAAACCACGAAATTGCCGCAGGTGGCAAAAGTCATATGATTCACTTCGCACTTCTGGCACATTCTCCCCTTGCTCATGGGGCAAAACATGACTATCTACGCCTGCAAGTCGAAAACCTGCGGGGTAGAATGGAAAACGTCGTACTCACCATCCATCTGTTGCTAGCCTTGGGGCTGGTAGGAATTGTTTTGCTTCAGCGTTCAGAGGGCGGTGGCCTTGGAATGGGCAGTGGTGGGGACAATGTTATGTCAAGCCGTGGTGCAGCCACCGCAATGTCCAAGGCGACATGGATCTTGGCGATTGCGTTCATCATTACGTCGATCACACTGACGATCATTGCCGCACAGAATTCATCCGACGGGTCCGTATTGGACCGTTTGGGCGTTGCCCCTGCGGCACAAGAAGGTGGTGTACCTGACCTGAACGTAGATGAATTATTGCCACCCAGCAGCGATGGAACGGCCCCACTTCTACCAAGTGCTGATTAATACTATCCCTTGGGGGTAGGAATATAACCGCAACATAATGTTGCGGTTCGCTTGCAAAATTTTGCGAATCCTTTATATCTTAAGTCCCGTGGTACATGGCACACTTTGCGCCTATGGGACCGATTCATGATGGCATCCATGCCCAACACTACGGGAGAGTTTCAATCTATGGCGCGTTTTGTTTTTATCACTGGTGGTGTGGTGTCTTCGCTTGGAAAGGGCCTTGCCTCTGCGGCCCTTGGTGCATTGTTACAAGCACGTGGGTATAGCGTACGTCTTCGTAAATTGGACCCCTATCTAAACGTTGATCCAGGAACGATGAGCCCGTTTGAACACGGCGAAGTTTTCGTAACCGACGATGGCGCGGAAACAGATTTGGACCTTGGCCACTATGAGCGCTTCACAGGAGTAGCCGCGCGTAACACCGACTCGATCTCATCCGGGCGTATCTATTCCAACGTATTGGAAAAGGAACGTCGTGGTGATTATTTGGGAAAAACCATTCAGGTGATCCCACACGTTACGAATGAGATCAAAGACTTCATCTCAATAGGTGAAGGCGAAGTGGATTTCATGCTATGTGAAATCGGCGGCACAGTTGGTGACATCGAAGGATTGCCATTTTTCGAAGCGATCCGCCAGTTTTCACAAGATAAACCGCGCGGTCAGTGTATTTTCATGCACCTTACCCTGTTGCCGTTTATCAACGCATCAGGCGAGTTGAAAACAAAACCAACACAGCACTCGGTCAAAGAACTCCGATCAATCGGCTTGGCACCAGATATTCTAGTTTGTCGTTCGGAGGGATCAATTCCTGAAAAAGAACGCGAAAAATTGGCGTTATTCTGTAATGTACGCAAAGACAGCGTGATTGCAGCTCAGGACCTGAAATCTATATACGAAGCGCCGCTAGCCTATCACCGTGAAGGTTTAGATCAGGCCGTATTGGACGCCTTTGGCATTGCCCCTGCCCCAAAACCCGATTTAATGCGCTGGAACGACGTGGCAGACCGCATTTACAACCCAGAAGGTGAAGTCAAAGTTGCCATTGTTGGGAAATATACACAGCTTGAGGATGCGTATAAATCCATTGCCGAGGCCTTGACGCACGGCGGCATGGCAAACCGTGTGAAGGTGAATGTGGAATGGGTAGATGCAGAGATTTTCGATAAAGAAGATCCAGCACCCTACCTGCAAGGGTTCCATGCGATTTTGGTACCAGGCGGATTTGGCGAACGCGGCACCGAAGGCAAAATCAAAGCTGCTACATTTGCGCGCGAACATAAAATTCCATACCTAGGGATTTGTTTGGGCATGCAGATGGCCGTGATCGAAGCGGCGCGTAATGTTGCGGGCCTAAAAGATGCGGGATCAGAGGAATTTGATCACGAAGCGGGCGAAAAACGGTTTGAACCTGTGGTTTACCATTTGAAAGAATGGGTCCAAGGAAACCGCACAGTGGCCCGCAAGGTAACCGATGATAAAGGCGGCACAATGCGTTTGGGTGCATATTCCGCGTCACTGGGTGAAGGAACAAAGGTTGCAGAAGTCTATGGCACAGTCTCAATCGAGGAACGCCATCGCCACAGATATGAAGTTGACATCCGCTATCGTGAACAGTTGGAAAAAGCGGGTCTGAAATTTTCAGGCATGTCCCCAGATGGCAGCCTGCCAGAAATTGTCGAATGGGAAGATCATCCTTGGTTCATCGGCGTTCAATTCCATCCAGAGCTGAAATCCAAACCTTTTGAACCACACCCCTTGTTCGCGGATTTTGTCCGCGCCGCCAAAGATACCAGCAGACTTGTTTAACGCGCTAATCGCTGGCACACCTTAGGGATGCTGTCCTATCAACATATCTTTCACGCGGGCAATTTGGCCGATGTG
>JAAEZW010000310.1 GCA_018222665.1 Paracoccaceae bacterium | reverse complement strand
CACGATACACTCGGCAGGGCTGACAAATGGGTTAGACACACGGCCCATGTTGCAATCCCGTCTGACGATCTGTCATAGGGCGAACCCGCGTGGCACAGCGCCACCTGTAAATCGGGAACCTGCTCCAAAACTTTGCCCATGGGTTTCATCAATTCGGGGATTAATTGCAAATCAAAGGACAGACCACGCGACGCAAGGCTGTGCAAACCTGCTTTGAATTCGGGATCGGCGATCAAAGCATTAGTACCGTTTTTGGTGTCCTCCTCGGGAGATCTGCCAACAATCTGGCGCATGCCGACAACAGGTTTCAGAGCTTGAAATTGATCTAACTGATTTTCACGGTCCGACGCCGTTAAATCACAAAATGCAACTTGGACCATCGGCCATTCTGGGTTGGCATGTGCCACCTGATCCACCCAACGCGCTTCGGCCAAACCATCCTCTGCCCCAACCTGAATATGGACCGATGCCACAAATCCATTGTTGTGCGAAATTGCACGATGCTCCGCCAACAGGTAATCCCGCTGTATGGGCGTTGGATCACCAAAAAACCGCGGTTTCCCAAACTCCATCAACCACGGATAATGCACGTCCTTAAGGTCCCAAAGATGGTGGTGAGAATCGATACGCTTCATCATCCTTCAATCCTCTTCATCCGTCCAAGCACATCCAAACCCTGTTGATACATCACATGAAGAAAATCAATGAAAATCCAGTTTTCACTTAATTTATCCCCTTCACGGCGATAAATATCAATCACACGAAATTCCAACCGTTCCGAATTTCCAGGCATGCCCATGAACCCACCAGCGTGTCGCGCGGTAAAGTTTGGCCAGCCAAAAAATCCGCCATAATGGCCCTCTGCCACCCGCGCAATGTGGTTGGTTTTTGACCGTTCTTTGAACGCCGCACGGAACGGTCCAGAATGCTGTTTTGCATAACGCTCGATCGTGTAGGTTGCACCGATCCCTGCAGGCCCCCACCAAATCATGTCGTCATGCCATGTGCGCGCCAGCTCTTCTTCCAGCGGCAAACCCAACTGCCATTGCCCCAAATCACCGATCATGGATTCAATCGCCGCCATGGTTTTTTTCCCCTCTTCCGCCGGGGCGTCATCATATAGCAATGCATCATGTGGCATCGGACCCGGCTGGACCATGTGCGCACCTGTTTGCGGCGGAAACGGATTTTGACCCGCCTGGATCATCAGATGCGGGATGTCAAAGTAAAACGCTGTTTCACAAATCTTGCCACCTTCGACGCGGTGGAATTCGGCATAGCGCAGAAACGCCATTTTGCGGGTCGGCCGAATACCCAGCCACGGCGCATCAAACAGTCCCATCAGATGCCCCATGGAAACAACCCAAGTGCCATCGTTGTTCTCAGTCACGTTTTTGCCCGCAAAGAACACATCTTCGCGCCGTTGAAGGCGGGTAAGAGAAGATTTCAACGGCATCCAAAATTGTCCGATCACATCCGCCAAGGATGTCATTTCACCAAACGGATGATACCCGCGCCAAAGGTAATCCGACGCGACATACTGCCCGGCGGCGTCCAGCATATCCGCCCCCGATGTCGAATCGAGTGCCGTGTAGTAGTCACGCACAACTTGCTTTTCTGCTTGATAGCTCATGCTTATCCAATCCTGACACAGTCACCTTTCCCCCTTTGATATAGGGTTTTTTCGATTAGAAAAGTATTTTTTGCAAACGTATGCAAAAATAGCTTGTGTAACCTTAATCTTGGTGCCAACATTTCTCAGGTAACGACGATGGGCCTGGGACATGTCCGAAATTATTCTGAAAAACATAACTAAGCGTTGGGGCGATTTTGTTGGTGTTGCAGACATGAACTTGACGATACCTGACAAGGAATTCTTGGTCCTGCTTGGTCCATCTGGCTGTGGAAAAACCACAACTATGCGGATGATTGCAGGTTTGGAGGATGCAACATCAGGCGATATTCTGATCGATGGGAAAAAGGTGAATGACCTAGAACCTAAAGATCGTGATGTGGCCATGGTGTTTCAAAGCTACGCTCTTTACCCAAACATGAACGTTTATGAGAATATCCGCTTTCCGTTAAAGGTGCGCGGAATTGATCCCAAAACACATGACGCGCGGGTGCGCCGTGCATCAGCGATGGTTGAATTAGATGATTTCCTGCACCGCAAACCTGCTGAACTGTCTGGCGGCCAACGTCAGCGCGTGGCCTTGGCCCGCGCAATCGTGCGTGAACCCAATGTGTTCTTGATGGATGAACCGCTGTCAAACCTAGACGCAAAATTGCGCGTTTCAACTCGGGCGCAGATCAAAAACCTGAGCCATGAATTGGCGGTCACGACAATCTATGTGACGCACGATCAGATCGAGGCGATGACATTGGCCGACCGCGTTGTTGTCATGGAAAAGGGCGTTGTGCAGCAAGTGGGCAGCCCCACTGAAATCTATGACCGCCCCGCTAATACATTTGTTGCGGGCTTTATCGGCAACCCCGCGATGAACTTGATCGAAGGATCAGTCGCAGGTGATGTCTTCATGGCGGCAAATACAAAAATTTCTGGGCTGAACGCTGCGGATCAAAACATCACACTGGGATTTCGCGCAGAAGATGCACGTGTCGTGGACAACGGCGGTCAGATCAATGCCCCGATCTATACGTTGGAACTGTTGGGGGATGCCACAATGGTGACGGTACGGATTGGATCGAAATTGGTCAGCGTTCGTGCAGATAAAAACTATCGGGCCTCGATTGACGACATGGTTTCAATCGAAGTGCCCGCCAAGATTTGCCACCTGTTTGATGGTCAAACAGGTGCGCGAATTGGGGGTTAACCCCTAAAACTGTTACGGGAAACCGTGGCCAAAAGGATGCGTGATTGCAAGGC
>JAAEZW010000309.1:784-2888 GCA_018222665.1 Paracoccaceae bacterium | reverse complement strand
ACATGGTGTCGTAATCCTCATTCTTAGCGCTACCTATCACTTCTGTCTTTTAAAATTCATAAATTATATGGGGTAAATTAATACCTATTTTATAGTGCATTGTTTTTAAATGTTTATTTCTTATTTCATGCGCTTGACTGTGCATTTCAACCCTATATAACGCCCCCATGAATTGCACGGGGGTTGGCCCCGTGTTTTAACTTTAGGGTCATCTTCGATGAAAACATTCTCTGCAACGCCAGCAGACATCGACAAGAAGTGGATCATAATCGACGCCGAGGGCGTTGTATTGGGCCGTCTTGCATCGATTGTCGCAACACGTCTGCGTGGCAAACACAAGCCATCGTTCACACCACACATGGATTGTGGCGACAACGTAATCGTTATCAATGCTGAAAAAATTCAAATGACAGGCAATAAGCGTCAAGAGAATTTTTATTGGCACACTGGCCACCCAGGTGGCATCAAATCACGCACAAAACAGCAGATCCTAGAAGGGGCGCATCCAGAGCGCGTTGTGACATTGGCTGTTAAGCGCATGTTGCCAGGCAACCGCCTAAGCCGCAAAATCATGACCAACCTTCGCGTTTACGCGGGGTCTGAGCATCCGCATGAAGCACAATCACCAGAAGTTTTGGACGTAAAGTCTATGAACCCTAAAAACACACGAGTTGCATCATAATGAGCGAAGAAATTAAATCCTTGGGCGACCTAGAAGCGGTCGCTGGCGGTGCAGAAGCAGTTGTCGAAATTGCAGCACCTCGTGAACCCGTCCGTGACGAATTGGGCCGTTCATACGCAACAGGTAAGCGTAAAGATGCTGTTGCACGTGTTTGGATCAAACCAGGTTCAGGCAAAGTCACAGTCAACGGCAAAGAGATGAACGCATATTTTGCGCGTCCCGTTTTGCAAATGATCCTACGCCAACCATTCCAGGTTGCAGGCGTTGAAGATCAGTTTGACGTCATGGCAACTGTCAAAGGCGGCGGTCTGTCAGGTCAGGCGGGCGCGGTCAAGCACGGTATCTCAAAAGCACTTCAGCTTTATGATCCTGCAATGCGTGGCGCATTGAAAGCCGCAGGCTTCCTAACACGCGACAGCCGCGTTGTTGAACGTAAGAAATACGGTAAGCGCAAAGCGCGTCGTTCTTTCCAGTTCTCAAAGCGTTAAGTCGTTTTTCAAACAAGATTTTCACAAGGATCCAAAATTATTTTGGGTCCTTTTTTTGTGGGGGACACATGCAATATTTTTATTTGCTGATTGCCGTTGTGTTTGAAGTATCGGGAACAATGTTGTTACCCGTTAGTCAAAATTTCACGCGATTGATGCCCACTGCCGCATTGATTGGATGTTATTCTGCATCGTTTTATTTTCTGACGCTTGCGTTAAACAACATGCCGATTGCAGTGGTTTATGCCACTTGGTCGGGGTTGGGGATATTTCTGATCACTGTATTTGGACATTTCGTGTTCCAACAATCTCTAGAATGGCGGGCAATTTTGGGATTAGTTATGATTGTGGGCGGGGTCATTTTGGTCAACACCTATGCCCCGCATAAGTGAATGCCGTAATTAAATCGCTATCTCAACCATAACAGACGGCACCGTAAAGCGCCGTCTGCAAACATTTGAACTTAATTGTCTTTCTTCGACATCCGTTTGCGTTCGTGCGGGTCAAGGTAGCGTTTGCGCAGGCGGATGGACTCTGGCGTCACTTCGACCAATTCGTCATCGTTGACATAGGCAATCGCCTCTTCCAATGAAAAATTGATATGTGGGGTCAGGCGCACCGCATCATCGGACCCAGAGGCGCGCACGTTGGTGAGTTTTTTACCCTTAAGCGGGTTCACCTCAAGATCGTTATCGCGGCTGTGTTCGCCGATAATCATGCCCTGATACACTTTGGCCTGTGGGCCGACAAACATGCGGCCACGCTCTTCTAGGTTCCACAGCGCATAGGCCACGGCCTCGCCGTCTTCCATAGAAATCAACACCCCTGCGCGGCGCCCGGGGATTGGCCCCTTGTAGGGGGCCCAACCGTAGAACACGCGGTTCATGATGCCCGTGCCACGGGTGTCGGTCAGGAATTCGCCGTGATATCCGAT
>JAAEZW010000309.1:0-774 GCA_018222665.1 Paracoccaceae bacterium | reverse complement strand
ACCCACGCGCAGGGACATGGGCAACGATGCGGGTTTTGCCCGCACCTGCAGGGCGCATTTCGGCCAAGTCTCCTTTACGTGCACCTGTGATTTTTTCGATCACGGCACCCGAATAATCATCATCCACATCAATGGTGACTTCTTCGATGGGTTCAAGGCGCTGACCGTCCTCTTCGCGCATCAAAACTTGGGGACGAGAGATGGACAATTCAAATCCTTCGCGGCGCATGTTTTCAATCAAAACACCCATTTGCAATTCGCCGCGTCCTGCAACCTCAAACGCCTCTCCGCCAGGGGTGTCGGTGATTTTGATGGCCACATTGCTTTCGGCTTCTTTCATCAAACGATCACGGATCACACGCGATTGTACTTTGCTGCCCTCACGTCCAGCCAGCGGGCTATCGTTGATGCCAAACGTTACTGTGATGGTGGGGGGATCGATGGGCTGCGCCTCAAGCGGTTCATCAACCGCCAATGCGCACAGCGTGTCGGAAACGGTGGCCTTGCTCATACCCGCGATGGTGACGATGTCGCCTGGTGTGGCCTCATGAATCTCTTGCTGGGCTAAACCGCGAAAGGCCAAGATTTTGGTTACACGGAACTGTTCGATTTTTTGCCCCACACGCGATAGTGCTTGGATTGTGGCACCAACCTTTAGGGTTCCGCTTTCTACGCGGCCTGTCAAAACACGGCCGATGAAATTGTCGCTGCCCAATGTTGTGGCCAACATGCGGAAATCTTCATCCTTGCGCTGCAACTGACGGGGCGCGGGGA